>JBDHUU010000058.1:0-5857 GCA_039809285.1 Candidatus Levyibacteriota bacterium | reverse complement strand
TTATACATACTTATGTAAGCGTATATAAATCTGTGAAAAGTTTGACTGCATTCTAAAAATGATGTTAACTATTTTCACAGACGCAAAAGTAAGCTCGTTAGGGAAGCGATACAAAGTCCAGAAGAGGCGTTTTCCACAAGACCTCTTTACCCAAAAAGCTGACTTGAAAACACAAAGCGATTCGTCTTTGGGTAAGGTTTGTATTCTAAGCTATGATAACAATGGTTAAATATGACACGGGGCAAAGAGTACAGTTGGTTGAAGCTTGTGCGTGGTGTCCGCGTTCTCTCTATCCAGAGTTATCAGATGACCAGGAGTATACACATGGCATCTGCTCGAAACATTACAAAGGACTTATGGCAGCATTGCATAAAAAAAAGGAGGTTCATTTCTAACGTTTAAAAGTTGGCATCAGAAATAAAAGGCGTACCTGCATTGTTGGTAGGGAGTTGCTTTATTAATGAATCTAGGTTTTAAACAGAAACACACATTAAAGATATGAAAAAATCAGCGTACAAATTTTACACTAAGACTCTGAGGAATTTGCGGGCAGTAACAACGCTGCTGCAAATGTCCCAGTTAGGGTAATAAGACTGTACCGTTTACTACAGAGGGCTGAACAGAAGCGGCCCTCTGTGGTTAGGTAGGGTTTTTCGGGTTCTCTTTGCTCTTAGGGGGATTATGGGTTAAAAGGTATTTAATCTCATTTTACGGTTATTACTAACACTTAATAAATTGTAGGATCAACTACAATAAACGTCCTGTATTTATCCATATGCGTATCTCCAATAATTACGCATATGGATGGGGCGTAGTTAGATTTTCATCGTTGATACTAAAGTCCATTTAGTTGGTCATACTTTTATTAATAATAGCCGTGATATAGCTATTCTTTATTCCGATACTGTATTGGTTCTATTAGTATAATAACTCTCTTCTGGTGATGAAGGAGAGTCAAATATCCTAGATGTAGGTTCAGTGAGTACTTCAATCACTCGTCGTAAAGTGTACTTGACGTCACAGATCAATCTTTCTTATCATGAGGAGTATGTCTGCGATGAATGACTCACCCCTCTCTGACAAAGAACCGAAGAAAAAGTCTCGGTTTGCTTCTCTTTTCCTTGTAGGGGGACTAGTAATCCTGATTATTGTACTCCTTGGAGCCAGTATCTATTTTTATCTTCAGTATCAGAACTCTCTGAAGACTTCGACTAATGCAAGTCAGTCGGAGGTAAATAGTCTTGTTGAGAAAGTAGGTAAGCATTACGATTTACCTCAAAATGATAATGTGACGCTAGCCACTGTTTCTGATATAAGCAAGCTCTCAGGACAAGTCTTTTTCAGTAAAGCCCAAAATGGTGATAAGGTACTTATTTATCCAAAGACAAGTCTTGCTATTTTGTACCGACCAAGTATTGATAAGATCATTAATGTCGGTCCAGTTAATACACAAAGTGAAGCGGCAGCTCCTTCTGTCTCTCCATCTGAGACTCAGTCAGTAAAGATAGCTCTCTATAATGGAACTAAGACAACAGGTTTAACTAAGCAAGTAGAGGAGAAATTAAAGACTCTCTCATCTATTAGAGCTGAAGTTGTGACTAAAGCGAACTCTGCTAATGATTATACAGATTCTGCAGTAATCGATTTGACCGGGAAGAACGCTCAGGCTGCTAAACAAATGGCTGCTTTCTCTAAAGGAAAGGTAGCATCGTTACCAGCAGGTGAGACCAAGCCAGAGGGAGCAGATATTCTAATAATCCTCGGTACTTCGTACGTTGCTACCCTCAGTCCAACTCCTACACCAGTCCAGTAATCTCCTTGCGACTTTTAGGGTAATTCTTCATACTAAGTACATGGCTGATTTTACTTTTATCAAAAATCCTGTGACTAAAAAGTGGGTGATTTCAGCTCCCAGACGTGCCAAGCGTCCTGATGTTTCTAATGGTAATCAGCCATCATGTCCATTTTGTCCTGGTAGGGAAAAAGAAGAAAGAGAACTTTATCGTGTAGGAGGAGAGAAGGGAGATAGTAAGTGGGAAGTGAGAGTTATTCCCAATAAATTTCCTTTTGCCCCAATCCATGAACTTGTAATCAATACTCCAGATCACTCGTCTACCTTTGCGACATTTTCGACTGAGCATATAGAACGTTTACTTCAAGTCTACCGTCATCGATACAATGAAAATTCAGTATATGGTCAGGTTTATATTTTCCACAATCATGGTCAGAACGCAGGGGAGAGTATTCCTCATTCCCATACTCAGATTGTGGTTATACCAGACAAGGTCTATTTGGATGTGCCTCAATTAAGTTCTGTTTTACCTCTTGAAAAAGGAAATGTTGAGAAGGCTTTTGAACCTCTTGAGACTAGCCATTTCCAGATTTTCTGTCCCAAGCTTTCAGTATGGTCAGATGAAGTGTGGATTGCACCTAAAAAAAGAAAAACGATATTTGGAGAATCGACAGATGATATGCTCTCTGATTTAGCATACTGCCTCTCGCACTTAATCAATATCTTTGATCTTCGTTACAACAAGGATTATCCTTTCAACTTTTATATTCATCCAGATGGTGATTGGTACTTGCGTATGATCCCTAGAGTAAGGACACTCGGTGGTTTTGAGGTTGGCACAAATGTCTTTGTGAATACCCAAAAGCCAGAGGAAACGATGTCCTTTATTAGAGAAGAGTTCCAGACTCCTGATGTGGAGAAGATTATGAAAGAACATCAGGCGGAGTACCACCGAACAGTATAACTATCCTATAGTTGACTGTTAGCTTCAATTTTAGTACAATTATCATAATTAATTGTTAAGTAGATAGCCTTTAGAGAATATGCAATGTTCTTTAGAGGCTATCGGCTTTTGGAGCCGTAGTCGGGTAGCAGCGATTCTGTTAGAGTTCAGAGGAGTAGTTTCAGATGCAAACTCTGAAACAGCAATTCGAACGTTCGGCGCGAGCAGCAGCTCGCGCCAACAGTCCTCACCGTGTCCTTCAGATGCGCAACCGATTGGTGGCGGTCCTGAAGCATCGCGAGGAGCAACTGGGGGGTCGGGAAGCCAAGCCCAACAATAACATGATGAAGAAGGAGATTCGTCTCCAAGTCTTCGAACAGGCCCTCGAAGAGGGCTGGGCTGGGGAGAACCTCCGCTCGAACCGGCACAAGAAGGGACAACACCCCTTGAGTCGGCAGAGTCGGAAGCATCACGAATACGTCCGCTGAGGCAATCAATGCTGAGAGGCACATGGTTCTGAAAAGAGCCGCTGGTAACTATATCCTGCCTCCGCTATATGCGGAGAAGAGGGTACGTTTTCCAGGTGCCTCTCGGCACCAACCAAAGAACGTTAACAGGTATAAAGAGTTATTCCGCTCATAAAGTGAGCTCATTACTGCTTAATCTAGTACATTTGCGTAGTAGATAGGGTAGAAAAAAGGCCAATTTATAGCGGGATCATCTCTTTATAGTTATTACATGATTAACTGGCAGCTTTGTGCTTCGTTGGATGAGGTAGAAAGCTGTCGGTTAGTTGGGGAGGTAGACTTAGTATCCCCGCATGTTGGCTTTTTTAGCTAACTGGCGGACAGCAGCTTTCTTTTCTTTCTTAGTCCCAAGGGGGAACAAATGGCTGTTCAGCCAGAACAAAAACAAATCAAAGAAAAGACGGTGGAGATCGAGCGGGATCGCATCGATATATCTCGGAGCGTGACGCCGATTTTCGGTGACATTGCGGGACGAAGCCGGAGATTCTTCCCCGGCCTCGTGAGGATCGAATATAACCTCCGCCTGAAAGGGGGAGAGGAGCAGCAACTCCAACCCTCTGAATAACTAGGAGATGAGAGCCGAGGGGCACACGACCATCTGGTCACTGTTTCGTAAATGCCACACATTGGCGTTTGCAAGATAGCCGTGCCTCTCGGATTCTTCTCACTCCTCAATTGAAGCTAAAATTTTTTTAAATGACTATGTTAAGTAGTGGTCTGATACCCTGAACTTAGGAGTAATTGACATATTCCAGAATCTTTCTTACAATGCCTGAAGTGTTATGAGTACAGAACGTAAAACGCATCCCTATACGATGGGTAATCGTGCCTATAAAGAGCTCGTTACGTCTTTTAAAGACGATCCTACTGCTATAGCGGGAGCTGTAAGTAATTATGAAAGTACTATGTGGAGTGAAGATTATCGCCAAGCTGGCATTCAGGCACAAGCAGAGTTGAATAAAATTAACCCTACTCTGGTAGCAGAGCCTCAACTAATTGAAAAGCCCATTCTTATTGAGCCTGTTCTTACTAAAGTACAACCTCCTATATTAGAACCCTTTCCAACAATTGAAGAGCTTAAAGAGAGAGCACGATTACGAGAAGAAGAGGAAATGAGAAAAAGTAGCTAGATAGTTCCGCCTTTTTCCTGAATACCGAGAAGCCAGAGGACGGCTTCTTTTTTATAGCGCCTGTCGCCTCGACTATTGATGCGAATAGCTGGGAGTTTACCCCTTTTGCCCCAGCGTTTAATAGTAAGAGGTGAGACGCGAAGAACTTCTGCCACTTCACGTACAGTGAGAAGATCTGGAAGGTCGTTGATTGATATCTTTTGATCAGCCATAGCCTGAAGAATATTGCTTAGATAATCATTGTGATAATTACCTGTCTATAAGGTAACAAACTATAACATGACTGTCAATAACCTATAACTTTTTGCTGAGCTTTTGGTGGCAAAAAATATTTAATATATCGTTTAGAAGTCCTTGTTAACCGTAAAGTAATTCTTAACATTTTCTATTTATCTACCATTATTGTAACAATCTAAAATAAAGATTCATTCATAAGAAGGTCATACAATGCCCTAGAAGGCTTCTTTTTATTTTTTGATGGGGGATGAGATCTTCTCTTTTTTCATTATCCCACAGTAAATAGTTATAAGATAGTTAGTCCTATTCAATAATTCCTATAGTTAGTCATTATAAGGCTAAGAAAGGGGAACCTGAAGTAAAAAGAATTTTGTGGATATCCACAGGAAAACTTTTAATTGTTGATAATTTCGGTAACGATTTTTTCCCAAAGATGAAAATATGATAGGATTTTATAAACATCATTTTTGCCAGATTTGTAAACTTGTCCTATTTTTCACAGGACAGCTGCTTTAGAAGATAAATTGTGTTCATTCGGGAATTGTTCGATCATGTCGCGTGTTATCTTCTCTTCAAATATTATCCGACATCATACGAACAAAAGACGAATGGCTGAGCTTGAAAAGTGAAGTCAAGAAACTGTATCAGACTATATACACTTATTGGAATTTAGCTTTGATTCCTGGGGCAGTATACTTTGAAATATTGTCTCTGCGGCCTTATTATACTCTGGACCTTCAAGATGCCCTGGTTCAATTGGTCCTTGATATACTCCGTTAGTAGTCTTCTCAATTGCCCCGTCTTTATAGAGTAATATTCCCGGTTGGTGTGGAGTCGCGGGTTTGATAAGCCTTGATTCCTTTTCTTCAATAGTGATCTCGTCTTCATTTGATGGGAAAAAGGTAGTAACCAGGAGTTCTCTGTAAAGTCTAGCTACCTCAGCTTGCGTTTCTCGGAGCTTACGACTAAATTCACCATGTTGAGCTCCTAGGATTTTTATTTCACTACTCATAGAAGGACTCTAGCAGGTTGAAGTTAGTAATTCAAGAGAGATGGTCATATAATGCCCTAGAAGGCTGATCTTTTTTAGGTAATGACTAAGACACTCAAGGAGATAATAGAACTAAAATAGATAGGCAAAAAGAGAGTAATTAGAGGGTAGCACACCAGTAGCAGTTAGCATTGCCACCTTTGGATTTGCAGGTAGAGTTGTTCGTAGTAGAACCAG
>JBDHUU010000057.1:0-5972 GCA_039809285.1 Candidatus Levyibacteriota bacterium | reverse complement strand
CAGGTCATCATCTTCTAGCAAGTGGAAGCGGTTGAGAGATAACAAGAGTAGACTTTCCTTCTTCAAATCCCATATCAGCTGCCCGAGATGCGATGGTGGTAAGTGAAGATAACGTAAGCACCTGTTCTTTAAGAACCTCATTTTCTTTTTCCAGCTGAGTTGTCTGGTCTTGTATTTTTCCTAATTCAATACCTGTTGTTGAGATGCTGTTCGCTGCTACAACTTGGGCTATTGAAAGTCCAATGATAACGACAAGATTTAAAATAATAAATAGGACAGGTTTTTTCATAATTACTCGTTTCGAGACAAAACTACGTTTTTTCTATTGCTCGAAGCTTAGCGCTTCGTGCTCGTCTATTCTGAAGTACTTCCTCTTTACTAGCCATGACAGGCCTATCAGTGAGAACTGTTACTTTGCTTTCTTTCTCTAATTGGTCGAATGTCTTTTTAACAATCCTATCCTCAAGCGAATGAAATGATATGACTACTAGTCTTCCCCCAGGCTTAAGTAACGCTACTGCTTGAGGAAGAACAGCTTCTAAGACGTTCAACTCGTCATTCACCGCTATTCTTAGGGCTTGAAAAACGCGTGTTGCCGGATGGATGCCCTGCTCTCCACGAATTGTTGATCTAACTAATCCAGCTAACTCTTCAGTATTTTTAATTTGAGTCGTTTTCCTCGCTTCAATAATTTTTTTTGCTATTTTTCTTGCAAATGGTTCTTCACCGAACCGCTCAAATAATTCTCTCAGCTCCGACTCGGTCAATCCGTTTACTAAGTCAGCTGCTGTTACTCCTAAGTCCTTCCCCATTCGCATATCTAAGGGTCCATCTTTAAAGCTAAAGCCACGTTCGGCTCTATCTAATTGATGGCTTGAAACTCCTAAATCAAGAAGTATCCCATCTACTTTTTCAAATCCTACCTTAGGTGCGATCTTTCCCAATTGATTAAAATTTGACTGTACAATTGTTAACTCTTTTCCTTCATTAAGTCCTCTTTCATGCAGCTTTTCCTTAACATAACTTATGGCGTCGTTATCAACGTCAAATCCCAACACTCTTCCTCCTCTTCCGATAATCTCAAAGGTGTGTCCGCCTCCTCCTAATGTGCAGTCGATATACAGCCCGTTATATTTAACAGCTAGAAAAGTAAGTACTTCTTGTAAAAGAACAGATGTATGATAATTATTCATGTCCTTCAGATTTGGACAGATCTATGGTCAGTAGTTCTACACTTTTAGCTATGCTTTGCTGATGACTAATCCAATTTTCACTACTCCAAATTTCAACGTAACGCTGTACCCCAACAAAAACTATATTCTTCTTCATCCCTGCGTATTCTCTCAAGTAGGACGGAAGAATAAATCGTCCTTGATTATCCAATGTAATCGTTGTCGCGTTACCAAAAAGGTATCGCTGCAGTTCTCGTGTTGCCTTATCTAAAAATGGCTGTCCTTTTGTTCCTTCCAGAAGCGTCTCCCAATTCTCCCTACCAATAACTAACAAACACTCGTCAATATTCTTTGTGATGATTAACGTGGAACCTAATTCTTCTCGAAAGTTCTTAGGAAAAGCACACTGAAACTTCTTTGATAATTTCCCTTCTACTTGACCTGAAAGCATAGCTTGTTAACGTACCCGAGATAGTAGCAGAAAACACTACTTAAAACTACTTATCACTACTATTCATTCATTTTTGCACTTTTCACATGAGCTTGTCAACATGAATTTTCACGCAGTTGTGTATCTTTTCAGGAAACGACACTACATCTAGTAGGAAAGAATGTAAGAAATAAAAAGAGTTATGAGGAATACGTTATAACTTTATGAACTAGGCTGAGAGATTAGAGGTTGATAGAGTCTTCTATTTGATAGACTTTTCCATCATTTTTAGTCATTTTAAGTACGAGATTAACTTTCTCAACTCCTGTATCATAGCGGCAATGACCGCTTGAACAAGTACCTAATTCTCTGTATTCGGAAGTATAAGATGATTTACCTTCTACATTGACAGGCTCTAGACTCCCAAATGCTTGTGATACCTTAGCTGCCCCATCTGCCTCAGATCGTTGATCTGGTGGGATATCAGCATCATAATTAAATGTCCATTCAAGAGATTTGGCACCGTCTAATTTCGAAGCAGTAAATCTGACTTTCTTCTCATCAGCGCTTAGCTCCATTGTAAGGCCAATATCACTTGCAGGAATTTTAATTGCGTCTTCTGAAGCTATCGAGTTATCAACAGGGGGCTTAGCATTTTTCTGACCAAGAACGAAGTATCCACCAATGCCTAATAACACAACAAGAATGGCTACAATCGCGATTATTACCCTCCTATCTTTCACGTTCATAAATTTATTGTAGCAACTCCATACTTTATGTCAATGAGTCAGACTCATCTATTATTTGAGCTTCGTGAGTAAGAACTTACTCAGCTCACTTATGGCAATTCTTTCTTGTGATGCAGAATCCCTATCACGAACAGTGACAGTATTATCTTCAAGAGTATCAAAGTCGATAGTTATACAATAAGGTGTCCCAATCTCATCTTGTGCTAAGTATCTTTTACCAATATTTCCCCTATCATCCCACATGATAATTCCATCAATCTCTTCTTTGAGCATATTGTATACATCTCGGGCTTTCCCCACCAGCTCAGATTTGTTTTTTAAAAGCGGAAAAACAGCAGCCTTTACCGGAGCGAGCTTCGGTGTGAGCTTGAGTACTACTCTCTCCCCCTCTTCAATATAGGCATCAGCTAAGACCATCAAGAAAAGTCTATTGATACCAACTGCAGGTTCTATAACATGAGGCTTAATCTTCTCACTTGTTTCAGGATCATTAATTACTAATTCTTTTTGAGAATGTTTTTCATGCTGAGACAAATCATAATTAGTCCTATATGCGAGTCCCCACAGTTCTTTAAAACCAAATGGGAAGTTGTATTCTAAATCTTCAGTTCTCTTACTGTAAAATGATCGTTCTTCATCACTATGCTCTCTCCAGCGTAAGTTTTCAGCATTTATTCCTAGTTGTTCTGTCGAGAACTTCCACATGGAATCTTTCCAACTATTAAATAACTGATTCCAATCACTTTTATCAGGATTGAAGAAATACTCAATCTCACCCTGCTCAAACTCAATAGTTCGAAAAACAGAGTTCCCAAGGGTTATCTCATTACGAAATGACTTACCTACCTGTGCAATACCAAAAGGCAATCTTACACGGGTTGAGTTAACGATATTATCAAAATCCACAAACATGCCTTGGGCCGTCTCTCCACGAAGATACGCTAAGCTCTGCTCACCTTCAATGATTCCTAATTGAATAGGGAAAAGGAGATTGAATTTGCGTACGGCGGTCCACTCTGTTCCAGGGTTATCCTTACATTGAGGACATGGGATAGAAAAAACATGAATAAACTCCGACATCTCTTGAGGATCCCATCCTTCTACTTTACCCGTCTTGAAAGCTTGAACTACTTTCTCTTGTGTGAGAATTTGGTATGATTTGCCTGCAGTATCAACATCCTTGTTTAGGCTTATCCAGTCCTCCAGTAAGTGATCGGCACGAACGCGAGTTTTGCATTTTTTACAATCGACTAATGCATCTGAGAACCCAGCTGTATGACCTGATGCCTCCCATATCTTATGATGGGAGATAAGGCTTGCATCAAGACCGACCATATCGTCTCGTTTTTGAACGAAGTACTTCCACCACACATTTTTAATGTTGCGCATAAGCTCAGTTCCGACAGGACCATAATCATAGGTGTTTGCCAAGCCGCCATACAGTTCTGATCCCGGATAGACAAAACCTCTGCGCTTAAAGAGAGCATTTAATTTTTCCATTTTATTCTCACTCATGAGCCTATCATAGCAGAAATGGATTCTGGATTGAAGATGAGTTAGTGGAGTTTGGAGAAAATGCGATGGCTTTTTAACTTGCGCTCAAGAATATTTTCAATGAATTGATGTGTATCAAGTTCTGTTGATTCTTGGGGTCTTTTATGCCAAAAGCCAAGAAGCGTTAGCAACTCAATTTCAAAATCATGAATTATAAAAAGCAGCTCCTCTTTTTCGGAAAGACATATTTCATTAAGTGTTTTTTTAAGCAAATGAAAAATTTCAGGTTGTTCCTCTTCCTCAGGGCATAGTCCATCAACGAGCTCACAGATATGATAAGCAAACCCCATCTTCTCTAAATTATTTTTTATTTCAGAAAAACTATTGATCATCTGCGCTTCGATCAAAACAGGTATATGGGACTTTTTATAGAGGGTAATGGTAGTGTCATTAAGGAGCTCAATATGCGATGCTCTCCTACTAGTAATCCTTCTGACACCCGCTGCTTTCACACCGATTTTTCCAAAGTTTTGGGTATAGATAGTCAACATTCTATCTGCTTCATTAAAATCGCGACGTTTAATGATAATGCCTTCAGTCTTAAGATTTCGCACGAGGATATTATACTTTGAGTGTTACCTTTTTGTCTGTAAGGAGGTTAAACTTTTGGACTGTGTGACCATTAACCTTAACTGTATATTCAGGCATATTTGTTCCAGGTTGCTTTTGAACAAGAAGTGGCAATTCTCCTCCCTTAACTTTAAATGGCAGCGTGTATGTGATGGTGAAAGTTGCTGCCCCCAAAGGTCGTACGGTCAAAAAACCGTCAAAAACCGTCTTACCTAACTCATCATAGGTTGACATCTTGACCTGAGATCCTTTACTGTCGACAATCTTACTTCCTTTAGGAACATACAGTCTGATCCAATCACGATACTCGGCATTCAAGCAAAGTCCTCCACTTTCTAAGTTACAATCAGATGGAGCATGAGTATTTTTGTAGTTAATAGTAACGGTTTTGGTAACACTTCCGTCACTCTTAACATCATAGGAGCTCTCAACTGTCTGATCAATAAAGAGATTTGTCTTAGCTCCACTAAAGTTAGCTTCATTTATATGAAGATAATCTCCATCAAATGCCTCAATCTTACCCGCAGCCTGAAGAGCTGTAATTCCTGATTGAGCGTCGTCATTATAGAGATCAAAAAGAATATGCTTCTGATGAGTTAAAGCAAGCATTGACTGGAATAATGGACCCCAATAAACTTTAGGAGATGAAGAAAGAGCTTTCTTCATAAGAGTTTGAAGCATATCGCCTAAAAGTCCCTTACGATCTGTCTTAACATAATTAACAGGACGAGAAATATTATCCTCAAGTGCGTAAATTACTTGCGGACAGTCACAGCGTGGATCATTCTTGGTCGTGAACGTCTGTCCGTCTACTGTTATCTGATCATCAAGAATCTTAATGGTAGTTGTTAAGACACTCGTATCCATTGCGATAATACCGTCAACATCTACTCTCTGAGATGCTCTCTGGTAGAGTTCGTTAAATTGATCCATTGACTTAATAAAGTCTGGCGACAAATTACTATCTCGAAGATTTAAGTTATACACTTTAGGTAAATACTTGAGGATTGGAGCCGGTGCCTTAGGCTTGTTGGAGATTGAGTCATCCAGAGGATAAATATCATCAGAGCGCTCTAAATTAATTACACCTTTATCAATCCTAAATATCGCGTAAGCTGTGATGAAGCCCCCTGTTGGGCGAAGTTCTTTATCATTTTGGAAAAGAACTAAATACTTTTTCTCTTCCTGCTCACCAAGGAGCTCAGGAAGTACTTTAATAAGTGGCTTCGCCTGATCAACGAACTCAACACTCTCATCGGTCAATGTCCTAACCTGACTTAGTTGATCCTGAATTTTACTGCCAAATAGTAGCTTTGGATAATGATGAGGATTTACTTTATCCATCTCTGACTTTACCTTTAAAAGACTGCCTGAGATGGTATCAATTTGAGGAGTAATCTTACCAAGCGTTAATACTGCAGTCTTAATTCGATCCTCGCCGGATCCTCCCACAAAAGTACCTTGTCCTTTAAGACCAAGTACATCAGCGTATGGCTT
>JBDHUU010000056.1:0-6074 GCA_039809285.1 Candidatus Levyibacteriota bacterium | reverse complement strand
CCTTATCAAGTTCATCTAGTAGGATTGAATGAAAAAGCTGAAGAAGTATACAACAAGCTTAAGGATTCCGGTATTGATGTATTATTTGATGATAGAGCTGATGTAAATGCCGGGGTAAAGTTTGCGGATGCCGATCTGATCGGTATCCCTGTGAGACTTGTTGTGAGTAATAAAACAGGTGGGCAAGTTGAGTGGAAAGAAAGAAGTAATGAAAGTACAGAACTCTTAGACCTCGACGGAGTTATCAATCGCCTCTCAAAATAGTTATTTAGGTAAAGGGAGAAAGCCTAGGATATCCACGTGGAAAATAAAGATCCACACAGCAGTGTATCCAATAAGAAGAATGGGAATTCCCGCAAGCAGTAAAATCTTTTTAGATGATGAGCCTTTAGTCTCCGTTTTCTTTTCTTTTTCTGATTTGGCAGCTTTATTGTCAACTACCCCATAAATGGTACTCGATGGAGTAACAGGTGCTTGGTGCACATTTGAGGAAATATTACTGATATTTGGTGTTGGCGTAGCGTATTTAGCAGCTAAAGCAGCGTAATCAACGGTTGGTTTTCCAAGAGTGGATGGCATTGGTTCAACGGGTGGTTTGGCAGTCCCAAGCGGCTTATCTGTAGCAGGCATCGGAGACGGAGCCGACGCTGGTGAAGTTAGAGGCAGTGAGTGCTCTGGAGCTTTGGGTAGAGTCGATACTGATGGGTGAGATATAGGATCTGTTCCATGGGGGGTAGTCTGCGGCGGGGGTGGTGACTGCGGATTAGCAGTTCCCATAACTCTGTCGTAGACTTCTTTTAACTTCGGGTCAAGACTGGCGGCAGATTTTGGATCCATAATTGAAGAGTTAACTCAACTCTCTTTTATGATCTTGCATTGCAAGACTTTTGTCAAGTTTATTGCTATACTACACGCATGATTCTTCGACTTTTCCAGAATCATAGTGAATTTATCGAATTATGAAAATTATTGTTACTCATACTTCACCTGACTGGGATGCAATAGGTTCAGTTTGGCTCATCAAGACATTTTTAGCTGGTTGGCAAGAAGCTAAAGTTGAATTTGTTCCAGCAGGAAGCAGAAGTCCACGTTTAAAAGAGCTTGAAAAAGTACCTGAGGAAGTAATTGTCAACGTTGGAGAAGATGAAATTATCCACGTTGATACAGGTCTTATGGCTCTTGATCATCATCAGACTGCAGATCAGAAGGTTTGTGCAGCTACTCGAACATGGGACTATATTCAATTACAATTTGATAAAGCTAACAGCGAAATGAAGAGAGAGCAGAAGGAAGCTATCTCTCGAGTTGTTGCAATTATTCTTGCAGATGATCATTTCAAAGAAGTTTTTTGGGCAGATCCCACAGCAGACTATCATGAATTTTCACTCATTGGTGTTTTGGAAGGATTAAAGTTAGCCAAACCTAACCAGGATGACTTTTATCTTAGTTTTGGTATGGAATGCTTAAATGCATTAGTCCATACATTTGAAAGTAGAATTTGGGCCGAGAAAGAAATTGCTGATAACGGAGTCATTTTCCCAATAAAAGCAGGGAAAGCGATTGGCTTTGAGACATTAAATGATAATGTTATTAAGCTTGCACAGAAAATGGGATACTTACTTGTTGTCCGTAAAGATCCGAGGAAAGGCTATGTGAGAATTAAGGTGAGACCTGCCTCAAATAAGGTGGATGACTTAGATCTCACTGCTGCTTATGAAAAACTTCATAAAATTGATCCTAAAGCGACATGGTTTTTACATGTCTCCAAGAAAATGCTCTTGAATGGTACCTCAAAAAATCCTGATATGGTAGCAAGTCAGTTAACACTCGAACAGATAATTGATGTTTTGAAGAATTTATATTAGTATCACCAATATGGACGACTGTATCTTTTGTAAAATTGCCAAGAAAGAAATTCCTAAGGAATTTACCTTTGAAGATGAAGATATCATGGTCTTCCCGGATATTAAACCCGTAAAGCCAATACATCTTTTAATTATCCCTAAGTCACACATTAAAGAATTACATGTTTTGGATAACCCATCCCTTTTTGAAAAGATTGGTCGGGTAATCCAACAAATGATCTTAAAAATGGAACTCCAGAATAAAGGGTATCGCGTCGTTATTAATGGCGGAGGCGCACAGCTTGTAGACCATCTTCATGTCCACCTCATGGGTCCAATCAGTAAAGACGCCTCAGTCTAGACATAAAATAGTTGTCAGGTTTACAAGAAGTACCTATTTGGAGTAAAATAGATCCCTATAAACTCTCATATTTTGAGGGGAGGTGTTTTTTAATATGGTATCTGTAAAAAAACAACCAGGTGATAGTGATGATGCGATTATTCGCAAGTTTTCTCGTAAAGTAATTGATGCGGGAATTGTAAACGAAGCAAAACGTCGTCAATTCTACCTCAAGCCATCCCTCGCGAAAAAATTAAAGGCTGAAGAATCTCGTCGAGCAAGAAAGAAAATCGTTTAATGGCTGACGTAAAAATTCTCACTTTTGTTGAAAGTCGATACAAGGTCAATCGAACAAAGATAAAAGAGGCAATTCACGAAGTACTTGATGCTAAGAACATTACCAGTAAATGTGAAGTGTCACTAGCTTTTGTTGGTGATCGTAAGATGCATGCCTTGAATCTAAAATTTCGCAATCTTGATAAAACAACTAACATTCTCTCATTCCCACTAGGTGAAGGGGAGCAGACACCGCTTCCAAGTGGAGTAATCCGTTTGGGTGATATTGTTATCTCATATCCTCAAATCATCAAGGAAGCTGCTCGGGATGAAATGATGGTTGATGACAAGATAAACGAACTTGTACAACATGGTCTCTTGCATCTCTTAGGTGAACACCACTAAGTTTGCCATTAGTTATACGCTCTAAGCTCTTTGTATATTATGGTTTTTTATCGCAAATATCGTCCGCAAAAAATAAATGATCTGGATAGCGATTCTGTCCGCCACAAGCTTTTTTCTGTATTGAGTAACTCAGCGCCTACATTTTTGCAGGTACCACATGCATTTCTCTTCACAGGACCAAAAGGACTAGGTAAGACATCGACAGCGCGAATTGTAGCCAAAGTTATTAACTGTACAGGAAGAACTGATACCTCAGGAAAAAATATAGAGCCTTGTAATGAGTGCGAACAATGTATTTCAATCACAAATGGTAACAATTTGGATGTCTATGAAATAGATGCTGCATCAAATAGAGGAATTGATGAGATACGTGATCTTAAGGAGAAAATTCGACTTTCTCCTGTTGGAGCAAAGAAAAAAGTTTATATCATTGATGAAGTCCATATGCTTACGACTGAAGCATTTAATGCTCTTCTTAAAACGCTGGAGGAACCTCCAAGTCATGCAATTTTTATTCTTTGCACCACTGAGTCTCATAAAGTTCCTGCGACGATTTTATCGAGGTGTCTTCATATTAGTTTTAAAAAGGCGACTATTAAGGAATTAGTCCGGGCTTTTAAGCGAATTGTGGAAGGGGAGAAATTAGAAGTAAGTGATGAACTGCTTGAGAAGATTGCTAAGTTATCAGATGGAGGATTTAGAGATGGGACCAAAATTCTTGAAGAGTTGGTTGCATTGAGTGGAGGAGGAAAAATAACTGACACAGTCTTTGAGGAAAAGCACCAAATAACTAGTATTCGTACTAAAATAGAGACATTGCTTAAAGCTTGTGAAGAGCGTGAAATCAAAACCGCCTTTGATGTAGTCGCAACGTTGCAAAGCGAAGGAATAGATAGTAGCTTTTTCCTTTCAGAACTTGTCCTAACTCTCCATGCAGTATTACTGCAAAAAGTTGGAATTGAGACAGACAACTCCTTTGAAACAAGTCTTGATATAGCAGAAGTTAAAAGCTTAATTCATCTTTTCTCACGGGCAACTAGTGAGATGAAATATACAGTGGTCCCTATGCTTCCTCTTGAGTTGGCGTTAATTGAGTGGTGTCAGGAAAGTTCGGAGTTCAAAGTTCAGAATTCAGAATTGCAAGCGGAGAAAGTTGTAACTCAGAAAAGTGAAGTGACGGTCTCCACGCTTCGCCGACAGGCTGGGAATATAGCTAAAGATCGTGCTGTGAATCCAACGGCTACCTCAGGACAAGTTTCATCAATAAAGCAAAATAACTCTCAGCCGGCGGAAGTAAGTATTCTTAAGTATCGAGCAACAGGCGATCATACTCAGGAGTGGATGGATGCATTGTGGAAGAACACGCTGAGTGAAGTTAAAAGTCATAATCATATGATCGCTGGGGTTCTTAGGTCATGTCGCTTAGTGTCCTATGATCGTGAGGTTCTCATTATCGAAGCAGCAGCTAAATTTCATAAAGAAAAGTTAGAAGAAGCCAAGACCTTTGCTGCTCTTACCGATGTATGTGCAACGCTTATTGGAAATCCTGTTCAGATTAAGATAGAATTGAAATCAAATTAAAGAAAGGTGGTGATTTATTTATGCAAAATCCATTAGGACAATTAGGCGAATTAAAGAAAATGCGTGATCAAGCGATGCAGATTCAGCGTCAGCTAGCTGCTGAGGAGATTACTGTTGAGAAAAAAGGTGTTTTAATCGTTATTACCGGTGATCAAAAAATAAAAGAGATTCAAACAAATGGTAAGTCTGATAAAGACATCGCAGAAGCAGTTAACGAAGCAGTTAAAAAATCACAAGAAATTGCTGCTAAAAAGCTTCAAGAAATGTCAGGCGGACTCGGCGGACTTCTTGGAGGAATGGGGGGCAAATAAGACTGCTTTATAATTCCTACCCAACTATTTTAAAAGACAATTATATTGTCTTTTATTTGGTGGGAGTAATAGAATAAGTCAGTCCTTGCAATACTCAGATAATTATCTGTAGAATACAAGAAAATGAAACTCTTCAGTGGTAATTCTAACAAGCCTCTTGCTAGAGCCGTCGCAGCCAAATTAGGTCTTAACGTTTCTCCTTCCGAAATCTTTATTTTTCCTGATGGAGAAAGACGCATTCAAATTCAAGAAAATGTCGTCGATGAGGATGTCGTTATCGTTCAGCCGACAACTCCCCCTGTTGATACCAGTTATTTTGAATTATTTTTTCTCGCAGATGCTGCTAAGAGAAGCGGTGCTCGATCAGTTACAGCAGTTGTGCCTTACTTAGGATATCAGCGTCAGGATCACGTATTTCGAGATGGAGAAGCTGTCTCACTTGAGGTAATTGTTAATACGATGCAGTCAGTAGGTATTGATAAAGTAATTTCTTTTGATCTCCATACCGTTAAAATACCTGAAGTTTTTTCAATTCCGATGGTTCATTTATCTGCTCTTGAACTTTTTGCTGAGGAGATAAAAAAACAAGGGTGGGCTGGACTGGATACTGTGCTTGTCTCACCGGATATGGGTGGAATTAGAAGAATTGAAATACTCTCCAAGATGTTATCGGACATGCCGTATGTCACTATTGAAAAAAATAGAGACTTAGCAACCGGTCATGTTGAGATGGCAGAAATTACAGGGGAAGTAACTCATAGAGTAGTTATTGTTGATGATATGATCTCAAGCGGAGGAACTATTGTTAAAGCGGCGGAGGCTCTCAAGAAAAGAGGAGCCAAAGAGATATATGTTTTTGTTACTCATCCAGTCTTCTCTCAAGAAGCACCAAAGATACTTCAGGACTCAGTTGTCGATAAAGTTTATGTTACCGACTCGGTCTTTGTACCAAAAGAAAAAGAATTCCCTAAGCTCCACATCCTATCTCTTTCAGGAATGATAGCTGATACATTACAGTAATGGTTTGGCTTGAGAAGTTGAGGCTAGTGTGGTAGTCTAAGATACCCTTTATGAAGATCCCCAAAGCAATCCAATCGACTATTGAGTCATTTGAGCGTCTCCCTGGTGTTGGTCCCAAAACTGCTCAGCGACTAACCTTTTATTTACTGCATGTCCCTCAACAAGAGTTAGATAGTTTTTCAGAAGCAGTAAAGAATTTAAAAGTTAATACAGTTCTTTGCTCTATTTGTTATAGTGTTGGTGAGGAAGACCCTTGTAGTTATTGTTCGAGTACCTCACGTGATCATGGAACAGTTT
>JBDHUU010000055.1:0-6185 GCA_039809285.1 Candidatus Levyibacteriota bacterium | reverse complement strand
TACTAGAATCTCTAGAGATGAAGGTTGTTGCACTTATTTTTGTTGTCTTGGGGATTATTTTTACTTTAGTATATGGGTATAAACTAAATAAAACAGGGAATTCGACTATCCAAAAAACTCTTACCACACTTAATAACTCCACCCTCCCTCCGCAGTTGCTTCATATGACTGTACCTTATCTTAGGTCACGTACGTATTCTAGTGAGCTTGGTCCAAGACAGACCTTTCAAGAAAATGGGAATTATACGACTTATCTTACTTCATATTTATCTGATGGTCTTAAAATCAATGGTCTTTTAACTATTCCTTCAGGCACGCCTCCTAAAGAAGGGTGGCCGGCAATAGTATTTGTCCATGGATATATTCCGCCTTCTCTCTATGTAACGACTGAGAAATATGTCGCGTACGTAGATTATTTAGCTCGTAATGGATTTGTGGTTTTTAAAATTGATTTAAGGGGACATGGTGATTCGGAAGGTACTCCAGGAGGAGGGTATTTTGGATCTGATTACATTGTTGATACGTTGTCAGCATACTCAGCGCTAGAAAATACAGATTTTGTTAATAAAACTACTATTGGTTTATGGGGGCATAGTATGGCGGGAAATATCGTCATGCGGAGTCTAGCTGTTAGGCCTGATATTCCAGCAGCAGTTATTTGGGCTGGTGCAGTTTATAGCTATGAAGATCAAGTCAAATACGGACTTAATGATCAAAGCTATAGACCACCAGAGGATACGATAAGGAGAAATACTAATCGCCGTCAGATTTTTGAGGCTGTCGGAAGTCCTAGTGCAACAAGCACTTTCTGGCAAGAAGTAGCTCCAATTTATTTTCTCAAAGACATAAAAGGAGCCATTGAGATTCATCATGCAGAAGACGATGATGTTGTTAATATCGGATATAGTAGGGATTTAGTCTCACTTCTCGATAAAACAAAAATTCCCCATGAGTTTTATACATATCCAACAGGAGGACATAATATTACCGAGCCAAGTTTTTCATTAGCAATGCAGAGGACAGTCGATTTTTACAAAAAATATCTTCACTAACTTTTACACACTTCTTACAGACTGAACTGTATAATGGATTTTATCATATTCTAGGCTTAAGTTATGGCAAAAATTCATAAAAATAGTACAGAAGATATTAGTTCATTACGCTCTCAATTAGCAGAATTACAAAAAACCGAACAACAATATAGACAATTAGTTGATGCATCTCCTGAGGCGATAGCAGTCCACGCAAAAGGTATCTTGCTCTATGTAAATAAAGCTGCAATGAGATTAATGGGAGCCCGTTCTAGTTCAAAGCTTTTAAATAAACCTATCATGCAGTTTGTTCATCCTGATTATCATGAAGTAGTTAAAAAGCGTGTTTCTTATCTTTATCAGACAAAAAAAACTACAGATCCGATAGAGGAGAAGTTCCTTCGGATAGATGGTAAGCCTATTGATGTAGAAGTAATCTCAATGCCGATTGTCTATCAAGGGCAGCAGGCAGTTCAAATAGCAGTTCGTAATATCACGTATAGAAAAAAAATTGAGAACCAACTTCTTATTCATTCACACATTGCTGAAAGTATTTCTGATGCAGTAATAGTTATGGATAAAAATTTTAACGTTATTAGTTGGAATAAAGGTGCTGAGAGACTGTATGGATGGAAAGAAAAAGATGTTTTAGGTAAAAAGACAATGGATATAATTCCACACACTTACTTGACAAGTAACAAAGATGAGTTTCTTAAGGAAATTGCTAAAGGATCTTGGCGAGGGCAAGTGATTCAATACACTAAAAAAGGAAAGAAGCTTATCGTAGTAGCTTCAACTTCACTCGTTACTGATAAGGATAGAAATACCATAGGTTACGTTACTATTAATCGTGATATTAATGATGAGCTTATTTCTCAAGGTCGTTTGGCTGCTATTGTTGAGTCCTCAGATGATGCCATTGCGAGCAAGTCGCTTGATGGAGTCATTAAGACATGGAATAAAGCTGCTGAGAGGATGTTTGGCTATACAGCGGAAGAAGCGATCGGTCAAAATGTCTTATTTATTATTCCTCCTGAATTACATCAGGAAGAAAAAGAAATTATTCGTCAGTTAAAGAAAGGAAATCGGATTCATCATTTTGAGACAGTCAGGGTTGGGAAAGCAGGTAACAAGATAAATGTATCATTAAGTATTTCTCCTATTAAAAATAGTGCGGGAGAAGTGATCGGTGCATCCAAAATTGCTCGTGATATTTCAGATCGGAAAAAGACTGAGATAGCATTAAAAGAGAGTGAAGAGCGGTTGAGAATGGCACTAGAAGCAGGAAGAATTGGTGTTTGGGATTGGGATATGACTACTGATAACCTCTACTGGACTGATAATGTCTATAAAATCCATGGAGTAGATAAAAAAGCTTTCAAGCCAAATCTTAAGAATTATTACAAGCTAATTTATCCTGATGACAAAAAAGGATTTGATGCTGCTGTCCAGAATGCAATCCGTGATAAGAAACCATTTAATCACGATATGCGCATAGCAGGACGCGATGGTACACACTGGGTCACAACATCAGCAATTGTTTTTTATGATAATAAAAATATGCCTACACGTATGCTTGGTGCTACTTCAGATATCACCAAACAAAAGCAGCTTGATCAGGAAAAAAGTGATTTTTTGAGTATGGCATCCCATGAATTAAAGACTCCTCTTACCAGTATGAAAATCTTTATTGATTTGCTTAAGAGACAGCAAGATTTGGTTTCTGAGAAGGATGGATATTATATAGATCGTATTAAGGACCAGGCGGATAGACTTGCTGAGCTAACAAATGATTTATTAGATGTGTCTCGAATTGAGACAGGGAAGTTAAAATTAAATAAAGATTTATTTGAACTTAACACATTCATTAAAGAAACAATTGAAAGTATTCAACCTTCGACAAGAAAGCATGAAATAAAAATTTATCACAATGGACCCGTTAAGATAGTGGCTGACAAGTATCGTATCTATCAAGTTTTGATAAATCTCCTCACCAATGCTATTAAATACTCACCAAAATCGGAAAAGATTTTAGTCAAAGTTGATAATAGAAACAACGATGTTGTTGTAAGCGTTAAAGACTTTGGTATTGGCATCAAAAAGGATGAGCAAGTAAGAATCTTTGATAGACTGTATCAGGTGAGTGATCCTGAAGAGAAGACGTATCCAGGTCTTGGTCTCGGTCTATTCATCTCAAAAGAGATTATAGATAGGCACCAAGGGAAAATATGGGTTGATAGTAAGAAGGGGGTTGGATCGACCTTCTTTTTTAGTTTGCCTAAGTAATCCTATGAAAGCAGATAAAATTCTTATTGTTGATGATGATACCGATATTCTAGAACCGCTCCAGCTTCTTTTAGAAGCAGAAGGGTATCAGGTATCTACAACGACAAAAGGTGAGCAAACATATACAAAAATTCGCTCTTTTAAACCAGATCTCATTCTGCTGGATGTTCTGATGTCAGGAAGTGATGGAAGAATTATCTGTCGGAAGTTAAAAGATAGAGCAGAGACAAAGAAAATTCCTATTATCATGATGTCAGCCCATCCGAGTGCCCAAAGTGACTCCAAAGGATCAGGGGCAGATGCCTTCATCTCAAAGCCATTTGAGATTGACGACCTCTGTGACTTAGTTAAGAAGCATATCAATTGACTTTATCTTCCTTTGAAGGTAGGATAATGCATACTTCATGCCTACACTTCCTCCAATTAAGATTGTTCGTTCTCACAGGCGAAGCCTTGCTCTCCAAATTGAGCGAGATGGTATTGTTATTGTTAAGGCACCTCACTTCATTCCAAAGCGTTTTATTGATCAATTTGTTCTTGAGCATCAAGATTGGATAGACAAGCATAGTCAGAAGATCATTGCCGCCCGGTCGGATCGATCTGAAAATGAGTATTTATACCTTGGTAAAAAAATAATTTTTATTCCTGGCAGCTATACAGAGATTGCAGTTAAAGGTGATAAGCTACTTTTTCCTCAGTCGCTTTTATTCCGGAAAAATAAGGAGTTAACGAATTGGTATACCAGGGAAGCACGAAAAATTATAACGCATCAGGTAGAGAAGTACGCACTCCTTATGAACACAGAATATCAAGAAATTACTTTTTCCGATACTCGTTCACAATGGGGAAGATGTACAAGAGATAACAGGCTGCAATTTAGTTGGAGGCTTATTATGTCACCTATATTAGTACTTAATTATGTAGTGATTCATGAACTGGCGCATACTATGGAGAAAAATCATTCGCAGCTTTTTTGGATGAAAGTAAGGAATTTTAACCCATCATATAGACAACAAATTAAGTGGTTGAAAGATAATGGGACGCTTCTTCATATCTGACATTCAGTATTCCTTCAGCTAACTCTTTCAAATCCTTCAGTGATCTCTCAGATAACTTCTTTAGTATGGTCATTATGAGAAAGGAGGTGAAAAAAATAATGTTAACAAAAAAGACAGTGCTCACTCCCGCAATGTCCTTACTACTTTCAGGAATAGTTCTTTTTGGAGCAGGCAGTGTAATCGTTAATGCCCAAACAGATCAATCTCCAGATAGTGGTTTGGTAGCGGAGCTAGCATCTAAATTTAATTTGGATAAATCGCAAGTACAAGCAGTCTTTGACAGTTACCATAAGGAACATCGTCAAGAGATGGAGCAGGCTAGACAGCAGCAAATAGAGAATAGGCTTAACCAGGCAGTCTCAGATGGAAAAATAACTTCCGAACAAAAGAAAGAGATTCTAACTGAGATAGCCAAACTCAAAAGCGAATTTGATCCGACAACTATGAAGGATCAAACTGATGAAGAAAGACAAGCATCAATGCAAAAACATAAAGAAGAGATTGATGCGTGGTCTCAATCAACAGGGATTGACGCATCCTACTTGATGATGGGTGGTCGCCATGGTGGACCTCGTCCAGACAATCAACTATCTGGATCGACAGCAACTGCCTCACCAACTCCTACACAATAGATATTTCTATAGTAGGTAGGTGCAATCACTCTCGAATACTATTCGAGAGTGATTTGGTGTAGTAAATAGCAGCTAAGCTCTTGTATAACTTCTCCGTATGCTGATAGAATAACTATTCAGCCTTATGCTCAAACAAAATCGTACAATTTTCATTATTGCGCTTATTGCTATTGTTGACATGCTAGGATATGGAATTATTATTCCCATTCTCTATGCATATTCTAAGAAATTTGGACTTTCCGATTTTAATAATGGACTACTTTTTGCAATCTTTTCTGTTTGTCAATTTATATCAACACCTATTATTGGACGATTATCAGATAAATATGGTAGGAGACCATTATTGTTATTTTCAATTATTGGAACTTCATTGTCATTTTTTATGACAGCCCTTGCTCCGAATGCGTTTTTTCTCTTTATCGCACGAGCTTTAGATGGGTTTACAGCTGGGAATATTCCTGTCGCGTTTGCCGTTATCTCTGACTCAACAAAGCCTGAGGAGCGGGCTAAAGCTTTTGGCCTGATTGGTGCAGCATTTAGTTTTGGTTTTATCTTTGGGCCTGCTATATCAGCTTTTACAGTAGGAATAAGTGAGTCATTGCCATTTATTATTGCTGGCCTTATTAGTGCAGTTGCGGCTACTCTTACAGCACTTTTCTTACCCGAAACAAATAAGCATATGGGAGAGGTAATAAAGGGGAAATTATTTGATTTTAAGAAAATGTGGCATACACTTTTTGATCCTAATGTCGGGTTAACATTTGTTATTACTCTTATTTTCTTTCTTGCTTTTGCCTGCGCTATTATCTATGGATTTCAGCCATTTACACTAAATGTACTTCATATTAGTCAGTCAGAAAATGCAATTCTTTTTACTCTTTTTGGTATTGTAGGTCTTATCACTCAGACATTTTTAGTACAGTTTTTTACCAAAAGATTTGGGATGAAAAAAGCTTTTTCACTCTCTATTTTATTAACGGCTCTCTCATTTCTTATTATGTTTTTCTCACGAACGCTCGGAGTCTTTGTGGGTGCATCAATGCTACTAGGAGTATTTAATAGCATTGTTCAGACATTAATTCCAACCATACTTTCTCAAGAAGCTGATGCCAAATCACAGGGTTCGATAATGGGACTTAACGCCTCTTATCAAAGTATTGGTATGATTGTTGGGCCAT
>JBDHUU010000054.1:0-6274 GCA_039809285.1 Candidatus Levyibacteriota bacterium | reverse complement strand
TTATATTTTTTCCCGCTGCCGCACCAGCATGGATCATTACGCCCAAGCTTTTTAGTAGAGGTTGGAATTGCTGTACCTGTTACAGGTTTTGCTGTCTTAGCTTTGGTTGATTTTGACTTCGCTGCTTTTTTCTTTAATACGTCCTCACTGACTTCACTTTCTGGAGTATTGGCAACAGCAGCAGAGAGATCGACACTTACTGGACCAATCGGACCATGATTGTGTCCTTCATGACCAGGTTCTTGGGATTGTACCTGGATCTTATAAATCCGATGAACTATCTGATCATCGATATTCCAGATAAGTTGCTCAAACATTTTATACGCTTCATTTTTATACTCTACTAATGGATCTTTCTGTGCGTAGCCTCGAAGTCGTACGCCTTCTCTCAAATTATCAACTGCGTCTAAGTGATCCATCCATAAATTATCTATTACCTGAAGAGCGACATATTTCTCCATCATACGAGCAACCTCTTCTCCCATCATCTCTTCCCTCTTTTTATAGACATCATTGGCAATTTTATTGAGGAATTCTATCTTTTCTTCATTTGTATGGTACTGACGCAGCTGCTCAACCAGATGGGTCTGTGAATGATCATCAAAAGGAACAATAGTTACAAATTCTTTGATAATAGTAGCATTGAGATTTTCTGCCTCTTCAAATGAAGCAGTCTCACTAGCTGTTACAACAAGAGATGAGATGGCATTCTGTATGCGTTCTAACGTCTGAACCCTCAGTTCATCAGTCTTTTTATCAGCCTTTACTACTGCACGTCTCTGCTCATAGACAATTTCACGCTGCTTATTAAGAACATCATCATACTCGACCACATACTTTCTGCTGTCGAAGTAATGTCCCTCAACTTTTATCTGAGCATTTTGAATAGCCTTTGAGACTAGAGGATGAGTTAACGGAACATCTTCAGGCATATTAAACCTAGTCATAAGAGAGGCGATACGGTCACCGCCGAAAAGCCGCATGATATCGTCATCTAGTGCTACGAAGAACTGAGACTTACCAGGATCTCCCTGGCGACCAGAGCGACCTCTGAGCTGATTATCGATACGACGAGACTCATGACGCTCGGTACCAATGACATATAATCCGCCTAAATCCAACACTTCTTGGTGTGCTTTCTCCCACTGTTTTTTGCCGTCTTTAGTATTTGGAACTTCACCGCCAAGGATGATATCGACTCCACGACCTGCCATGTTAGTAGCAACAGTCACGGCTCCCTTTTTACCAGCTTGTGCGATAATTTGTGCTTCCCGGGCATGATTTTTTGCATTGAGAACCTCATGTTTAATACCACGACGTTTAAGAAGCTCTGAAATAATCTCATTCTTCTCAATTGAGGTCGTACCGATGAGGACTGGCTGTCCTTTTTTATGGACCTCTGCAACCTCATTCACAACTGCTGTTAATTTAGCTCTTCCTGTCTTATAGACAGCATCAGCTGCATCTTCACGCTGTATAGTGTTATGAGTAGGAATAACGACAACATCTAACTTATAAATCTTGTTGAATTCTTCTGCTTCAGTTACAGCAGTACCGGTCATACCTGAGAGCTTTTCATACATACGGAAGTAATTCTGAAGAGAGACAGTAGCTAAGGTTTTTGACTCACGTTGGATAGGGACACCTTCTTTTGCCTCAATTGCCTGATGAAGTCCTTCTGAAAGACGTCGTCCTTCCATGAGGCGACCAGTAAACTCATCAACAAGGATAACTTGTCCGTCTTTGACGATATAGTCCTGCTCACGATGAAAAAGTGTACGAGCCTTTAAAGCTGCCTCTATATGATACACAGTATCGAAATCCTGCTCATAAATATTAGAGAGTCCAAATAGCTTCTCAATTTTAGAGATACCATGATCAGTCAAATGGGCAGTTCTTAACTTCTCATCTATTTGATAATCGGTATCCGGACTTAACTTTTCAACTAGCTTTGCGTATTCGTAATACTTAGAAGAAGGCGCTTCATCAGGCATTGAGATAATATGTGGCGTACGGGCCTCATCGATAAGAACTGAATCGACTTCGTCAACAATTGCGAAATAAAAATCTCTTTGAACGAGATTTTCTGGGTCCTGAGCCATGTTGTCACGAAGATAATCAAAACCAAATTCTGAATTAATACCGTAAAGAACATCTGCTTCATATGCTTCTTTACGAGAAATGGGACGAAGGTGCGAGATACGAGGATCTACAGCTCCTTCTTGAGTGAATTTAGGATCATACATAAAGGCTTGATCACTAATAATTGATGCTACCTTCATACCAAGCATCTCAAAAATAGGCCCCATCCAACCAGCGTCTCTTCGAGCTAGGTAATCATTGACAGTTACTAAATGGACACTTTTCCCAGTTAACGCATTAAGATAAAGTGCGGGGACAGCCGACATAGTTTTTCCTTCTCCTGTTTTTTGTTCTGCAATTTTTCCTCTGGAGAGAACAGTCGCAGCCATAAGCTGAACATCATAATGACGAAGGCCAAGTGTTCGAAAAGCTGCCTCACGAACCAGTGCAAAAGCTTCCGGTAAAATACTATCCAGTGATTCACCTTTACCTATTCTTTTTCTGAAGTCTTCTGTCTTTTTAGCAAAGTCTGAATCTTTTAGTTTTTTAGTCTTTTCCTCAAGGCTATTAATCTCAGTGATAATGGATGATAGGCGGTCAATTTCGCGGTCGTTACTGTCAAAAAATTTACCTACAAGCGGGAGCATAGAGGCTAATTATAGCACAAATGAGGGGTGAGTGATAGGTAAGAGTTTAGGCTTTTTTACTAATTTTATCCTTACCCATGTACTTACGAAGTACCTCAGGAATAACGACGGATCCGTCCTCCTGTTGGTAATTCTCCAAAATGGCGATAATCGGACGGTTCATAGAAAAAGCCGTACCATTGAGAACGTTTAAATATTTTTTCTCAGCTCCATCTATATAACGCATATTAAGACGGCGAGACTGAAAATCAGTAACCGTTGATGTAGATGTAACTTCACGATACTTCTCCTGACTTGGAATCCATGCCTCTAAGTCGTACTTTCTGGCTGCATTGAATCCTAAATCCCCAGAACAGATTGCTAGGACTTGGTAAGGAATGTCTAGTGCTTGGAAGAATTTCTCTTCCAGTGAAAGCATGTATTCATGCTCTCTGTCATCATCACCCTCAGCAACAAATGAGACCATCTCAACTTTATTAAATTGGTGAACTCGAAAAATACCTTTCGTATCTTTACCATAACTGCCTGCTTCGCGTCTAAAACAGGCTGAATAACTTACATATCTCCTAGGAAGATCTTCCACGCGCAAGGTATCATTCATATGAAGAGGAACTACAGATTGTTCTGACGTTCCGACTAAGTATAAGCCATCTTTATCAAGATCAAAAATATTTTCTGCCTCACCCATAGCCGTATAGCCTAAAGCCTCCATAACGTCATGTTTAATAAGAACGGGAGGAGTTACCGGGATAAAACCTTCAACGAGTAAGGTATCGAAAGCGAACTGTCGTAAAGCAGATTCAAGAAGTACCCCATCTCCTTTAAGGTAGTTAAAGCGGCTGCCGCTCACCAGGGCTGCCTGTTTGACATCGATAATATCAAGCGCTTCTCCCAGCTCCATATGATCTTTTGGTATAAAAGTAAACTTCGTTGGTTCTTTAAATGTCTTAATAACTTTGTTTTCTGTCTCGTCTTTTCCGATGACAACATCTGGCTTGATAGGATTAGGGATTGCAAGGAGAAGAGAGTCTAATTCCTCTTTGAGGGAGGTTAAGGCATGTTCTTTTTTTTCGAGTTCATTTTTAAGATTACTGCCTTCCTCAATAGCTTTCGCACGCTCTAGAGGGTTAGGATTTGCTGCTGCTTTAGCGAGCTTATTACGCTTCTCACGGAGATCCTGTACTACGATTAATAAATTGCGATAATTCTGATCAATTTCTAAAATATGAGAGGCATTAATTTCTACTTTTTTAGCTCGTGATGCTTCTTCAATAGCTTTTGGACTCTCCCTAAGCAATGTAATGTCGATCATGAGGGGATTATATCGCTTTTCCTATAACTGGTCAATTTAAACCAAGTTATTTCTTTTTAGAGGATGCTTTCTTAACTGGGGGTTTAGACTTTGCCTTAGCCTTAGGCTTAGTAGCAGCTTTAGGAGCTGGTGCTTTACCTGCAATTGCTTTAGCAACATCTGACTTAAGATGAGCTGCTTTATTATCGTGAAGTAAATTAATTTTTGCAGCTTTATCGATAGCTTTGTACGCAGCATTAGCTCCTTCCTGCGAAGGGGTCTCTTTAACTTTCTTAATAAGCTGCTTATAAAGAGTTTTGAGCTTTTTTTGCTCGATAGTCTTCTTTATATCTTGACGCTGCTTTTTCTTAGCGTGTTTAAGTAGTGGCATAAAGGGTATTGTACCATGTTTGTGCCCACATCGCAACGCTTGAGCATCTAACAAGAAAAGGTATCAAAGAAAAAATTCTAATGACAATTGTATAAAAACCAACTACAATTAGTTCCTATGAGCGATATTTTCAGAAAAGGATTAGAAGTTCTCCTTAAGCGTCAAACCAATATTATCTCCGCAGCATACATCCTCATGGCAACCGTTATTTTCTCCCAAATCTTAGGGCTTTTTAGAAGTCGGCTGCTTGTCTCTATCTTTGGAGCGTCAAGTACGCTTGGAGTCTATAACTATGCGAGTATTCTCCCTGATACTATTTTTCAGCTAGTTATTGCAGCAGCTTTTTCAAGCGCATTTATTCCGGTCTTTACTGACTATCTTTCAAAAGACAGAGATCGGGAAGGATATACTATGGCATCCACATTCCTTCTTCTTGGTATTGCTACTTTTACAGTACTCTCCCTCATCTTAGTTATTTTTGCTCCTTTTTTCCTCCAATTATTTAATCTTGGAACTAACTTTACTCCATCACAAATGCAAATGATGGCCACAATGATGAGACTTTTGGTAATTGGTCAACTACTTTTTATTATTGGAACATTTTTTACAGCACTTCTCCAATCCTACAACCATTTTTTTATTCCAGGCTTTGCGCAGGCCCTCTACAACTTAGGAATCATCATAGGAATTATTCTTCTTCATTCGGTATTTGGAATTTACTCTGCTCCCCTCGGAGCGATCTTAGGCTCTATCATTTATATTGTCTGCCAAATTCCACTTGCAAGACGCGTAGGATTTCGCTTTACTCCTTCTTCTCTTCTTTTTAAACATCCAGGAGTACAAAAAATATTTCACCTTATGTGGCCTCGAACGATTCAAGTAGGTATTCAACAATTCGGGACAATTGTTGTCGCAGCAATTATTTCATTTATGGCAGATCCAGGACGTATGCACTTACTATTCGACTATGCCAAAACTTTGATGTTCGCTCCCGTTTCGCTTATCGGTTATAGTATAGCCCAAGCTGCATTCCCTGTCTTGTCTCGTGAAAAAGACAATCTTGAAGAATTTAAAGCAACATTTATTACTAGCTTTAACCAAATGCTCTACCTTATTTTACCGATATCAGCCCTCTTATTAGTACTAAGAATTCCGATCGTTCGTCTTATTTATGGAGCAGATAAATTTGATTGGCCGGCAACGGTTCTCACTGGGATGACGCTTGCTATTCTAGCTATTTCAATTTTTGCTCAGGGTCTTATTGTCCTTTTTTATAGAGCTTTTTACGCTCTTCATAATACATTTATTCCTTTAATAACGAGCGCTATATCTACCATTTTTCTTATTATTGTTGGCTATATATTAGTTGTGCTAAATCATATGGGGCTTTCAAGTATCGCCATAGCTTTTAGTGCAGCTAACTTTCTTCAAGTCTTTTTTCTTTTTGTGTTGCTTGACCAAAAAACAGGTGGTTTTGATAAAGGGCCTTTCTTCCTATCACTCACCAAATTCTTCTTTGCAACACTTATCACTGGTGTAGCAATTTATATTCCTATCAAACTACTTGACAAACTTGTCTTTGATACAACACATACAGTAAATCTGATCATATTAACAGGGATCGCTAGTCTCGCAGGACTTCTCATCTATCTTTTCTTAACCTGGGCATTTAGAATTCGTGAAGCTGAGACGTATATCCAAATTTGTAGTCAAATAGGTAACTGGAGAGAAATTCTTGGTAAGAGTGACGAAGTTATTGATGCTAATAGAACTAGTATTTAATTCTCATCAAAAAATCCGCTTCCGCGGATTCCACATAAACTAAACTATTAGCTATTGGCAGAATTAGTATCCCATGCCATC
>JBDHUU010000053.1:0-6401 GCA_039809285.1 Candidatus Levyibacteriota bacterium | reverse complement strand
TCTCTTTCTTCGTCTGGATTTATTATTTTCTATCCCGAGAGATTAACAATGGATGATAAAAGTCGAGACGCTTTTATGACGATAATTGATACTGTTACACTTCCTAAAATACCTTCTGTTATTTCACCTATTGGATCTTCATCTGCTCAGTAGTCTATTGGAGATGGCAAGAATAATAATGAGTCCTAAGTCTAGTCCAAGAGGCACAAGGAGATAGATTGCTCCTTGATAAAAAATATGGAGCGTCTGGTCATTAAAAGCTTTTTGAAGAAAAGTAGTATTAACCCTAACCCCTAGAAGGTAGAGAAGAACAATAATAATAAGAGTTAAAAGTACAACTGCAATTGCACCTTCTAAGTCCTTTTTACTTGAGAACATGCTATTTCCTATTTCAAAAAGGATATAAAGAATAATAATTACTGCATAATTTATCCCCCACAATGCCTCTTTTTCTGCAATAAAGAGTGTTAGGATAATGAGTGTCGTTCCGACTAAAAAAGGAGCTACTCCAATAAGCAATCTTCTAAAAGGATCACATCTTCCAATCATCACACTACCTAACTTCACTCTTTCTCCATCCTGTTTGGGTAAGAATTCCATTTTTCCTACAGGAACAAATACTATGTGTGCCATTAAAAAATGTGCTAGTTCATGAATAAATGTTCCAGGCAAGAAGATAAAAGCTAATAGCGAGATAGTCCATTTCATACTTTTTGTTATTTGGAAGATGAAGAGGGACAAATTTCTTTGAAGTATTCTTGAAAAAAGAAAAAGCACAAAAAGCTCCAGGATGAAGAGGGCAAGAATTTCCATTACAAATTCACATCAGGCTTTTGTGAGCCTGTCGGCTCTGCAGTACTAGGGGTTGGAATTGTTGTTGGTACTGTTATTGTTGATTCTTTTGTAACAACTGGTGATTTTTGAGGTAGGTTTATAGCAATAACTCCAAGAAGATAAATAATTATTGCTGCAGCACAAAAAATAATAATTCGTTTCATCACTGCATATTGTACAGCAATTATTAAAAAATGTGTAGAAGTGAGTATGGTATCATACATGCATGCATATTTTAACAACAGATGGTTGGAATGATTATGAATTATTAGATAGTGGAGACGGGTATCGCTTTGAACGATTTGGTCAGTATAAGGTGGTTAAGCCAGATCCTCAAGCTATCTGGAAAAGATCGCTAGCAAAGGATGAATGGGATAAGGCAGATGCTATCTTTGAAAAAGACGCTTGGATAAAAAAAGACATTCCTGAAAGGTGGCTGGTAACATATCATGACCTTTCGTTCTATGCCAGGTTAACTCCTTTTAAGCACACAGGAATTTTTCCAGAGCAACATCTTCATTGGGATTATATAAAAGATGCAGTATCAAAAAATAATGCTAGCTCGCAAATACTCAATTTATTTGCTTATACTGGAGTTGCGAGTCTGGCGGCAGCTGCAGTAGGTGCTTCTGTTACTCACGTAGATGCTTCTCGTCCGGCAATTACGTGGGCGCATGAAAATCAGGACGCATCACTGCTTTCAGAAAAGCCAATTAGATGGATACTGGATGATGTCATGCGATTTGTGGAAAAAGAGGTAAGGCGCGGCAAGAAATATGATGGAATCATCGTGGATCCGCCTATCTATGGACATGGACCAACTGGTGAGGTCTGGGATTTCCCAAAGAGCTTTCCTAAGCTCATTGAGTTATGTTCTCAGCTTTTGTCTGATAGTCCGCTATTTATGATTGTGAATGCTTATGCTATTTCTGCCTCAAGTATTATGTTAGAAAATGTTCTCCGTGATTATCTAAAAAAAGGAGATATTGAAGTAGGTGAGTTAGCGTTGAAAGAAAAATCAGCCGGTCGATTATTATCTACAGGAATCTTTGCTAGGTGGTCAATGTAATAAACCTGCTGCAATAAATGCAGCGAGCACGGCATTTGTTCTCCATTCGTTCTTTTTAACCTCCTCTTTTAGCTGATCTATTGTTATTACACGAGAAGATATTTTTTCGGTATCTTCTAGTTGTTGCGTGTGTTCATTAGTAACATGCTTTGCTCTGAAAAAGTACACCTTATGAAGATCCTTTGTTGGATAATCGTAAAATTGCCCGAGATTTTCCCATTCACCGCCGCTATAGCCAGTTTCTTCAAACAGTTCTTTTTTTGCTCTCTCTAAAGGATCTTCATTATTTTCAAGATGTCCTGCTGGAAGAGAGTGAATTTCTTGATTTATCGCGTATTTGTATTCATCAATGGTGATAAGATGATTATCTTGGTCCGTGGCAACGACCATGACAAAACTCGGTTTTTCAACTAGAGTATAATCATTAATTATTGTTCCATTTGGAAGTTCGACACTATCTTGATAGATTTTAAGAAACTTACTATTTATGAGAGCTTTTCTTGAAAGCTGTTTCCAACTCATCAGTAAAGTATAGCAAATGTCGGGGATCGGAGAATTGAACTCCGGTCACACGGACCCCATCCGCGCATTCTACCGTTAAACTAATCCCCGCTTGTTGTCGTATTATATAACAAAAAATAATGATATAGATTGCAGCAGTATGAGTCCTTGTAAAAAATACGAAACTCTATTACTATAGACTCACTTTATGGCTCGATCTTCAAGTAACGCTAAATCTTCGGCAGTCGTTCAACAGCAGGCAGATTCCACTCAGAAATTAGAATCAATCAAAATGGCAATGGATCAGATCGAAAAGCAATTTGGTCGCGGTTCAATAATGCGTTTTGGTGAGAGCATGGGAAAGTTGGATATCTCAGTTATTTCTACAGGTTGTCTTCCGCTAGACCTCGCACTCGGTGTCGGAGGCCTGCCCCGCGGAAGAATTATAGAAATTTATGGACCCGAGGCATCAGGTAAAACAACTGTTTCACTCTCGACTATCGCTCAGGCCCAAAAACATGGAGGTGTAGCAGCCTTTATTGATGCCGAGCATGCTCTTGATCCTCAGTGGGCTGAGCGGATAGGCGTAAAGCTTGATGAATTGCTCATTTCTCAGCCAGATACAGGAGAGCAAGCTTTAGAAATTGCAGAAAGTCTTATTAGGAGTGGGGGAATTGATGTGTTAGTAATTGATTCTGTAGCAGCTCTTGTCCCACGAGCTGAGATTGAAGGAGAGATGGGCGATTCAGTCATGGGTCTTCAGGCTCGACTTATGTCTCAGGCCCTTCGTAAATTGACCGGCGTTATTTCGAAATCAAAGACTGTTGTTATCTTTACCAACCAACTGCGTCAAAAAATTGGCGTTATGTTTGGTAACCCAGAGACAACAACAGGTGGTCTGGCACTGAAGTTCTATGCTTCAATCCGAATGGATGTACGAAAAATTGAGACCATTAAAGATGGTGATAAAGTCATTGGGTCTCGTCATCGTGTTAAGATCGTCAAAAATAAAGTATCAACTCCTTTTAGATTAGCTGAGTTTGATGTTTTTGAACAAGGTATTTCACGAGAAGGCGGAATTCTTGATGTTGGAGTAGAAATGAATGTCCTTACCAAATCAGGAGCTTTTTTCCGTTATGATGAGAAGATGATCGGCCAAGGGAAGGCCGCAGCTATTGAGTGGCTAAAAGAAAATCAAGAGGAAACGAAAAAAATAGTTCAAGAGATAATGAGTAAGAGTAAAGATGGCGGTATGCCAGTTGCTGTCGGTGTTGAGGAAGATGAAGACGAAGAAGAAGAACCTCTACCACCTGTTCAATAATAGGTAATGGACTCTTTTGAGAAATATTATATTGCGGTTATTAAACTGCTTACGCGTAGGCCCCGTTCAGAAAAAGAAGTTTTTGATTATTTACTCAAAAAAAAAGCTCCCCCAGATGTTATTAGTGCTGTAATTGCAAAAGTTCAAGAACAGCATTTCCAAAGTGATCTAGAATTTGCTAGATGGTGGGTACAGAGTAGAACTCGTTATAAAGCGAAAAGTAATTTAGTAATTAAAATGGAGCTTCGTCAAAAAGGGATTAATGATGAAATAATTCAGTTTGCTTTACAAGAAAAAACCGATGATTACAGAACAGATTTGGAAAAGGCGGAGATAATTGCACGCAAGTATATAAAAAGAGTTATTAACTTATCTAAGGCTGATCAATACCGTCGGATAACAGTGTATCTTTCCCAAAAAGGATTTGATTACGATACTATTAGACGAGTAATTGACGATATATTGTAAAGAAGCTATAATATAACCCAGAGTAGCAAGAGACTGTTGACTCATGGTGTATATGCTTAAAGGCTCATACTTACTATCTCGACAAATGATCTAAAACACTTTTAAGTGTTACCTCTTGCGCTCCCAATTTATGGCAGATTCTACCCAACAAGATCTCATTGCTTTAGAGAAAAAGCTTCTTGAGAGACAAGAAAAACTTGAAGAGAAGCTGGAACGATTTGAAGAAGACAAAGAAGATCTATCAAAAAAACGAGAAGAATATATCAAAAAGCTTGAGAGTGTAAGTGGTCTTACACGCGAAGAAGCTCGTACATCTCTTCTTGATGAAACAGAACGCGATTCTGCTTCAATGATAGCCCGAATCATCAAAGAAAAAGAAGAAGAAGCTAAGGCTACCGCAGATCAAAAAGCTCGTGAAATATTGGTTGATTCTATGCGTCATGGGGCACTTAATTATATCGCTGAATACACTGTTACCGTTGTAAAGGTCCCTGATGAAGAGATGAAGGGGCGCATTATTGGAAAAGAAGGACGTAATATCCGAGCATTCGAGCAAGCAACTGGTGTAGATGTAGATTTGGATGAAGAAGGAGTTATCCGTCTTTCATCATTTGACAGTGTACGCCGTGAGATAGCTCGTCAATCACTTGAGAAATTGCTAAAAGATACTCGTATTCAGCCGTTCAGAATTGAGGAGATTGTCGAACAGACGAGAAAAGAAGTTGAAAAAATAATGTTTGAGGAAGGCCAGAAATTAGCTGCCGAAGTTGGAGTCTATAATTTACCAAGTGAAATTTACCAAACTCTAGGCCGTTTTAAGTTCAGAACGTCATTTGGACAGAACTTAGTAGTTCATACATTAGAAGAGACTAAGATTGGTATCCAAATTGCGCATGAAGTTGGTGCGGATGTTAATATTGTTCGATTGGGATGCCTCTTCCATGATATCGGTAAGGTAGTTGAAGGAGAAGGAAGTCATGTTAAGTTAGGTGTAGAATACTTAAATCGTTTTAATCTTCCAGAAGCAGTAGTAAATTGTGTCGCAGAACACCATGAAGATAAGCCATTCTCAAGTGTTGAATCAGTGATTGTCCATATTGCTGATGCTATATCAGGTGCAAGACCAGGTGCACGTTTTGAAGACATTGAGAATTATGGTAAGAGGCTTTCTGAGATGGAAGAAATAGCTAAGAAATACGAAGGTGTTGAAGATGCCTATGCATTTGAGGCTGGACGTGAACTCCGCGTTATTATAAATCCTGGGAAATTAGATGATTCTCAAACTATTATTCTTTCAAAAAAGATCCAAGAAGAAGTAAGCCGTTCTTTAGCTGTTCCTGGAGAAGTAAAAGTTACTGCTATTAGAGAATTCCGCTCAGTCTACCCCGAACATACAGTCTAAATCATATATTAGCTTGTTGTATCAATGTGATCTCTTGACAAGCTTACGAATTCCTTGTACTGTAAATCTAATTACCACTTTGAGAGGAGGTGAATTGATTTTGACTAAAAAAGACCTTATTGAGATTGTAGCTAAGAAATCAAACCTTACTAACAAAGCAGCGAGAGATTCTGTTCAGACCACACTCAACACAATTCGTGATTCGTTGAAAAGAGGAGAGAAGGTCGTTCTTACCGGCTTTGGTACATTTAGTGTACGAAGTCGAGCTCAGCGAGTGGGACGTAATCCAAAGACTGGAGAACGAATTACCCTTTCTGCTCGAAAAGCTCCTGGATTTACTCCAGGTAAGACATTTAAAAAAGCGATTCGTTAAGTGAATTCTCATTGATACAAAGAGAGGAAGGCCATCCCTAGGATTTCCTCTTTTTGTATATATAATTTATAACCCAGGAAGGTAGTAAGCCAGATTCTGTTTTAAGTCACAATCTCTCTCGTAATGATGCTTTCTATCATTCCGCCCGCCTATTCGGCGCGGTGCCTTCTAACTTTGCTGCTCCTGTATACAAGTAGTATCGCAGCGATCGGAAGTTGCAGCAGGGAGGATTGCCCGTTTCACATCCACTCGTCTCTGTTGCTCTCAAGCCTTGTAAATCAAGACTTGTCTGATAGATTGTATGTGGGGAAAATCTATCAACACTAGCTATTACTAGTTGGAGCTTACACCCCATCCCTGGTATATCACCTGTCTGGACTTTCCTGTCGCTTAAAGCGACTAGTGACACTTCTTCCTGGGTATAGTTATTATA
>JBDHUU010000052.1:0-6519 GCA_039809285.1 Candidatus Levyibacteriota bacterium | reverse complement strand
TGTTTTGATAGCCCTAATAGTAATGTCTTCCATATTTCCCAGAGGCGTTGGCACTATATAGAGTGTTCCTGTCATATCTCAACTCCTACCTCTCTAAGTTTTGATAAAAGAAGGTCTTTATTTTCAAAAAGAATACCATTAATTCCAACAGCATTAGCACCTGCTACATTTACTGGAAGGTCATCCACAAAAAACGCCTCCTCTGGCTTCACTCCTAATCTCATAAGTGCTAACTCATAGATTTCTTTTTCTGGTTTTCTAGAACCTACTTCGTTGGAGAGAATGACTTCATCAAAACCCTTAAATTCTTTGGCGCTTTTTATAATTCCAGCGTGAGGGGCAATAGTGTTAGAGATTATTCCTATTTTCATTCCATTTTTGGATAGATTATGAGGAATTTCCAGCATGTCTGTATCAACAGTGAATCGTTTTTTAAATTCTCGCTGTAAAAGAGACTCCTTAGGCAGCATGCCTTGAGCGTCTGTATCTTTTATAAAGCCTTCCCAAAATTCTTTTTCAGTTATCTTACCTACTTCAAGGAGATCCATATACTTTGTCCAGTGTTCGTTTCTTTGCTCTTCAGTAATAAGGAGAGTTTGGTCCACATCTTCAAACATCGGTAAATTAGTCCAACGGAGAAGCACCCCGCCAATATCAAAGATACCAGCTTTAATCATGGAGTGATTATAGCAGAGAATTATGCTTATTGGCGGAATCTCGGACCTGCAGAAAGGATTGATCTATCAACTCGGCCTGCATATTGCAGCATATTAGATTCAAAATCAGCTGCTAATTTCATGGCTTCTTGACGATAATCGTCTAAGTTGTCCCAATAATTTGCTGCCATAAGCGCATTTTTAGGAACGTCTTTAATTTGGGCTGGTACAATAAAGCCAAGAGCATCTTTCACTTCCCCTTCTACCTCTCCCTGTAAAACTGCATTGATAATACTCCGCGTATGAGCGATACTCATTCGATCGTTGTTATTAACTCCACCTGGCCAACCGGTATTAACTAGCCAGATCCGGGGATTATGAGCAGCAATTTTTTCAGATAGTAACTCCATGTATCTTTCTGGTGCTAGAGGTAAAAATGGACTACCGAAACACGCGGAAAAGGTAGCCTCTGGCTGAGTTACGCCTCTTTCTGTTCCAGCAACTTTTGATGTATATCCTGAGAGATAATGATAAGCGGCCTGTTCAGGTGAGAGTTTGGCAACAGGAGGTAGTACCCCCGATGCATCTGCCGTGAGAAAAATAATATTTTCAGGATGGCCTCCCATTCCGTCTTTTTTTACATTTTCAAGATGAGTGAGGGGAAACGCCCCTCTCATATTTTCTTCACCTTGAGAATAGATCGGATTAAGATAGAGATCGATCGTACTATTTTCGGCTATTCCCCCTTCTTGACGAGTTGCTTTATAAATACCAGGTTCTTTCTCTTCTGACAAACCAATCAGCTTCGCATATGAGCCATTTTCAAAGTTAAATACTCCATTATCAGACCAGCCATGCTCATCATCACCAATGAGTCGCCTTTCAGGATCCATCGAGAGTGTTGTCTTACCTGTTCCTGATAATCCGAAGAAAAGTGCTACATCGCCTTTTTCACCAAGATTGGCTGAACAGTGCATTGTGGCTACTCCCTGTTGTGGAAGTTCATATTGCATGGCCCCAAACATGCGCTTTTTTATTTCTCCCAAATATCCTGTCCCGGCAATAAGCATTTTTCTATCTTCAAAAGACGTTATAATGCCTCTATGGGATTTTACTCCATCCTGAACTCCATTTAGTTGCATGTCTGGAGCGTGAACGATCGTGTATGGCTGAATTTCAGAAGACTCAGTGGACCCCCATCGTGGTAAAAACATTGTGTTAGCGAAAAGTGCTGCAGAAGCCCTTGGTGTTTTAAGTGTTACCGGAATATTGTACTCAGGGTCTGCTCCTACTGATCTGTCTTGAAGATAGACTCTGTCACTTTTCTTTAAATACTCCTCCCCTCTTGAAAAAAGCCTATCGAAGTACTCTTTATCAATTGGCTGATTCACATCTCCATAATCTACTTCCGGATCGCCTGAGACAACAAAACTATCCTTAGGAGATCTACCGGTGTCTGGTCTTGTATCAACGTCAATAACACCTGTTGAAAGCCTCAGACCTTCACCATTTCCTAAGCCTTCTTGAAAGAGTGCTGGATTGTCGAGGTTGGAGAATCTTCGAGGTGAATTTAGTAATCCGGGGTGACCTTGTTCCTTAAAATTCATACTGCTAAGTTTAACAAGAATAGATTGAGGATACAAGAGAATTTGCTGACATAAATCTGACAAAATGCTATGAGTAGCGGCGAACGAGGCCCACAACTCTCCCTTGGATTTTAAGGGAGTTAGGATAAATGGGATCCATCCTGGAATTAGCTGGGCGAAGAATTACTTTTCCATCTTCTTTATAGAATTTCTTAAGCGTTGCTAAGTTATCATCAACGAGTGCGACAACGATCTCCCCATTGGTAGCGGTATTTACTTTTTCAATTACTACAAAATCTCCATCAAGTATTCCTTCCTCTATCATCGACTCTCCTTTAACCTGAAGGACGTATGAAGTATTTTTGCCTGACAGCATTGACGCTGAAATTTGGAAGGTCGCATTAGGATCGGTATGCGGTTCTAAGGGCTGTCCCGCTGCGATAAAACCCATGAGAGGAAGCTCAACGGACGGCTGAATTTCTTTGGCAATTAATGGCACTGCGCTTTCGTCTTTAATCTTAAGAACCCTCGCGTTCCCATCATCTTTTTGGATATAACCCTTATCAACTAAATTTCTGATGATTGCGTGGATTGTGGAGACGCTGCGATGCCCAGTCGCATCAGCCATTTCGCGAAGTGTAGGAGAATAGCCGTTCTTATTTTGGAATTGGGCTAAAAAGGTAAGGAGTTCTCGTTCTTTTCTATATAAAACACCTGGCATACAGTTGAGCAGTTAATCTGTTGGGCAGAAAAACTGTATGGATAAAATATACGAGTTTTCGTATATTTTTGTCAATAAGACGTACTGTTATTGTCTATATCAAATCGAATTGATTTATTTTTGTGTTAGAATACTGACATGGATTTTGAACTCGTATCAAATTTTAAACCGACAGGAGACCAGCCGGATGCCATTAAAAAGCTTACCTCAGGACTTATTGAGGGCAAGAAAAATCAAGTACTCTTAGGTGTTACTGGATCAGGCAAGACTTTTTCTATGGCAAATGTCATTCAAAAAGTGAAAAAGCCTACGCTTGTTATTTCACACAACAAAACGCTTGCCGCGCAGCTTTACCAGGAATTCAGAGATTTTTTCCCAAATAATGCAGTCTCTTACTTTGTTTCCTACTACGACTACTACCAACCAGAGGCATACGTTCCAAGCAGTGACACCTACATTGAAAAAGAAGCTGAAATTAATGAGGAAATCGATAAACTTCGCCTCTCAACCACCACTCACCTTCTTACAAGAAGTGATGTCATCGTAGTTGCGTCTGTCTCTTGTATTTATAATCTTGGTTCACCTGTCGAGTATGGCAAGTTCGTCTTAGAATTAATGCCTGGACAAAAAGTTAGCCAGCGGGATATCTTAGTCCGTCTTGCCGATTTGCAGTACGACAGAAATGATTATGAATTTAGACGAGGAACGTTCAGAGTAAGAGGCGGAACTATTGAGCTTCTTCCAGCCTACATGGACACAGGAATTAGAATTGAATTAGGCATAGACTCAGTCCAAACTATCACGGAATTTGATCCCTTAACAGGTGAAGTACTCCAAGTCTATCCTAAAGTCATGATCTATCCAGCCAAACACTACATGACCGATCCTAAGACCTATGATAACGCTTTTAAACATATAACTTCCGATATGGAGAAACACGTTGCTAAATTGAAATCAGAAAATAAGCTCATTGAGGCACAGCGCATCCAACAGCGTACCACTTATGACTTGGAAATGATTCGAGAAGTAGGATATGTCAATGGAATTGAGAATTATTCTATCTACTTTGATGGAAGAAATCCAGGCGATCCTCCCTATACTCTCATAGATTATTTTGACCACAATACTAAAGATTGGCTGTTGGTAGTCGATGAATCTCATATTACCCTTCCGCAAATAAGGGGAATGTATAACGGTGATAGATCTCGCAAAGAGACTCTTATTGATTATGGCTTTAGGCTTCCTTCAGCTTTGGATAACAGACCACTTCGCTTTGAAGAATTTATGAGACATGTCAATCAAGCTGTCTATGTCTCAGCAACTCCTGAAGAATATGAAATGTCACTTGCTGCCGAAACTGATGGAGTGGTAGAACAACTCATTCGCCCAACCGGAATTGTCGATCCGCAAGTAACGGTTAAGCCAACAGCAGGACAAATTCCTGATCTTATGGAAGAAATTAAAAAGCGAGTTGAAAAAGGACAACGAGTGTTGGTAACGACGCTCACAAAACGTATGGCAGAGGAGCTATCGTCTTACTTAGAAGAGCATCACATAAAAGTTGCCTACCTGCATTCAGACATCATAACCCTTGAAAGGCAAGATATCTTAGACAGCCTCCGACTAGGTGAAGTTGATGTACTGGTAGGAATTAATCTTCTTCGTGAAGGTCTTGATTTGCCTGAGGTGACGTTGGTAGCGATACTCGATGCTGACAAAGAAGGCTTTTTGCGAAGCAGAACGTCTCTTATCCAAACCATGGGAAGAGCTGCACGTAATATCGATAGCGAAGTCATTATGTATGCAGACAATATTACAAAGTCAATGAAAGCTGCAATTGAAGAAGTTGAACGCCGCCGAGAGATTCAGATTGCTTATAATAAGAAGCACGGTATTACTCCAACAAATATTGATAAAGCAATTAGAGCCAGACTTATTGAAAAGCAGCAGGAGAAAGAAGATAACAAACCATCGGTCGACTTCTTACTTAAGATGGGTAAAAAAGAGGTTTTGTTGCCTGATGAAAAAGAAGATTTGATAAAAAGGCTTCGAAAAGAAATGAAAGCTGCTGCGGAGGGGCTGGATTTTGAAACCGCTACTCTTCTACGAGATCAAATCCGAACGCTTCAGGGGAAATGACACCTTGCAACAACTTATCAAACGTTATATAGTTTGTCTGATGGCAGACAGGCACGAAACATTCCTTTCCTCCTTTGATATTCCTCTAGATCAAGACAATGGGGATTACGCAGTCGCAGGGTGTATTGCTGATTTAGCCGGGTTTAGTGATGGAACTGTCGTTGCTCACCGCAGCCCCGGGCGTCTCCCTAACGCCAACCGAACAGTTTTTGTTTTTAGTAGTGAAACACTCGATGAGTATGGGCCTGAACCTGAAGTATTAGTAACACGCTCTCCGGATATCCTCGTAGATCAAACTCTTAATCCCGACGGTTTTGCAATTGATTATGGTCTACGTGTTCCACAGGAGGCTGTAGAACATGATATGGTCCAAACCAAAATATACGAGGTAGCAGAAAAGTTAAAAGCTCAATCTCAATCTTCTTAAACTCTTTCTACGAGGATCATGTTGGTAGTGCCTGACTGGCCAAATGGCATACCAGCAGCGATAACGAAATTCTCTCCTTTATGTAATTTAAGTACGTGATTTTTTTCTGCGATTTCTTTGGCTTGTTCAGTCATGTCATTAAAATCCTGTGTCGGCTTGATCTCAAACGGAAATACTCCCCATGAGAAATTAAGCCTTCTGAGAGTCTCTTTAACAGGAGTTAAAGCAATGATGCATTGGGGTGATCTGTGCCTTGAAATGCGCTGTGCAGCTTTACCCCTGTGGGTAAATACTACTACGAGTCTTGCTCCTATCTGATCAGCCACATGTCCGACATTGCTGCTGACTGCATTACCTACTGCCTGCTCGTGATCAAACTCTCTTCTTTCAACATAGGGAACAGCACTTTCGATAATCTGTGCCATCATCTTTACTGTCTCTACAGGAAAATTTCCCATTGCTGATTCTCCAGAAAGCATGACCGCATCAGTTCCATCTAAAATAGCATTTGCCACGTCAGTAACTTCTGCTCTTGTAGGAAGTGGATTGGTTGTCATTGATTCAAGCATCTGAGTTGCTGTAATAACCGGCTTGGCGTGCTTAAGACAAACATTGATAAGGCTTTTTTGCAAATGAGGAACTTCGGCCATTGGTACCGCAAGCCCTAAATCACCTCGTGCAACCATAAGCCCATCTGAGACGTTAATAATTTTAGTTATGTTCTCAATTGCTTTAGCGGTCTCGATTTTAGCAATTAACATCATTTTTGATCCATCAGGCAAAAGTCTCCTGACAGCTTCGATATCTTTCTCGCTCTGAACAAATGAGACAGCCAAAGCGTCCACTCCCTGCTTCACCATAAGCTCGATATCTAATTTATCTTTTTTAGTAAGCCCATGATTATCTAGTGATAACCCTTGAGCGTAAAATCCTTTATATGAGACAAGTGGTCCACCCACAGTTACTTTGGCAATTGCTTTATTCTCTCCT
>JBDHUU010000051.1:0-6572 GCA_039809285.1 Candidatus Levyibacteriota bacterium | reverse complement strand
GTCCCAGCTTTCCCATCTGCTTTTAATTGATTAAAGTAATGATCAGTAAGTGGCCCTCCAGTATTTATAGTATGGAATTTTCGAGGATCTCCAGGTTCAAATAATGGTTTTCGTTTTTCCATAGGCCGATAATAACACCGGTGGCAAGTAAAATCAATCCTGAGAACTTCAACCTACAGATAAGCTATAATATGCAAATGTTCGAATTTAAAATTCTCCAAAAAGATCTACATTCACGAGCTCGAGCCGGCCGTCTCTCAACTCCTCATGGAGATATTCTCACTCCCAACTTTAACCCTGTTGGTACCCAAGGAACAGTAAAGACCCTCTCAAGTAAGGACCTTAAGGAAATTGGAGCACAGATTGTGCTTTCAAATACCTACCATCTATTTCTACGCCCTGGATTCGACACTGTTGAAAAGCTCGGTGGACTAGCTCAATTCCAAAGTTGGGAGGGACCAACTATGACTGATAGTGGTGGATTTCAAGTCTTTTCACTTGGAGTTGCTCAAAAAAAAGTAGTCCTTAAAGATAGGCAAGGGAGAAAGATGAGTAAATTCTCAAAATCTGTTTTTATTGATCCGAAGGAGCATCAAATAGGACTTCTACCGGCAGTTACTAAAACCACAGAGGAAAAGCGTCTCAATAAGCTTCGAGCGGCGAAGGTTAGTGAAGACGGAGTCTGGTTTTATTCTCATATTGACGGAAGTAAACATTGGTTTGACTCGGAAGTCTCGATTCAGGCACAAGAAAAGTTAGGAGCTGATCTGATCGTCGCTTTTGATGATCATGAGTCTCCTTTGTGGGACCATGAGACAACGCTTATTTCACTTGAAAGGACGAATAGATGGGCGCTTCAGAGTTTAGCTTCCCAAACGAGGAAGGACCAACTGATGTATGGGGTAGTCCATGGTGGCTGGTATGAAGATCTCCGGAAAGAATCAGCCAAATTTACTGACAAGTATTTTCCAGCCATTTCTATAGGTGGTTCATATTCATCCAAAGAAGTATTGCGTCATGTCCTTGATTGGTGTGTGCCGTATTTTCAAGACGATAAACCTCGACACTTACTAGGAATTGGCGAGGTAGAGGATCTCTTCGAAGGAGTCGCTCGGGGAATTGATTTTTTTGATTGTGTTGCACCAACGAGGCGGGGTCGTCATGGAAATTTATACATTTCGCCCCAGAGTGGAGGAAGAAAACAAAATAACTTTACTATGCAAATTACCAATGCTCAGTATACGCTTGATACACAGCCAATTGACTCTGATTGTCAGTGTTTTACCTGCCAAAATTACACAAGAGCGTACCTAAGGCATCTTTTTATGGCTGATGAGCTTCTCGCGCAGCGTCTCGGGTCATATCACAATGTCTATTTTATTGTAAATCTCGTTAAGCGTATCAGAGAGAGTATTTTAGAGGGATCATTTGAGGATATCAAGGCTACCTGGCTTAGCTAAATTTGACAATTTTTAGCTTTGAGGTATAATAGCTATAGCTTTGATCCGGAATTTTGGAACCGGGGAGCGACTAGCAAAATACATAATGCACGGAGGCGAAACCGGTAAAGTCTGCAACGTGAATTGTCTCAATTGAGAATTACGCACGTCAAGAATTAAGGTTTTCTTTACGACGTGCTCCCCCAAGGAGCATTTTTTGTAGGAAAATAAAGCAAGGTGGCACCGCCAGGAATAAATGGCCCTTGTGAGATCACGATTCGTTTTGTGGTTTCACAAGGGCTTTTTTAATGCCCTCAGAGAAGATGGGGTGAGGACAACAAGCGTCCAAAATCGCGTCAAATCTGTCGCACATTTTATGAGGAGGATAGAGCAAGGCTCTATCTCAAAAGGGAGAAAACAATGACTATTCGGATCGACGGCAAAGAAACCGTTCAGGCTGCAGCACTGATCCTCGAAAACGAAGGTCATCACCTTCCGTACTTAATCTGTACAGATGGAGGAGAAGCCTACGGAAGTGATGGTCAAACGCTCGTCTATGTGTCTGAGCCACGTGCTGTCATCATTGTTTTTGATGATGGAAGAGCCTTTCCAGCACTTGTTCAGCTGGTTGACGGTGTGCTTGAGTGCACTCCTATAGCTCTGCCGCCTGCAAAGGAGCCACTTTCAGACGAATACATTGGTGCCTGGGCTCTCCCATGGAGATAATAAGACTTGGTTTGGTCGGTCGGGAAAGTTCCCGACCGACCACATTCTATCTTCCTCATTTTTTACTATGAGTAAGTTTATTCGAAAGAAAGTTATTGGCGCAGTACATTTTATGCCATTACCTGGGTTTATAGGATACCCTGGTATGTCTGAAGTTCTTGCTAATGCGAAAAAAGATGCAGACGCATTCATTAGCGGGGGAATAGATGCATTAATTTTTGAAAATAATTATGATTATCCCCATAAGAACCTTATTAGTAAGGACGAAAAACAGGTAATGATTGGGCTTATTACTGAAATAAAGCCGTCAATACCTTTTGGGGTGTCAGTCTTGTGGAATGACTATAAGTCAGCTTTAGATATTGCAAAAGCAACAAAAGGACAATTTATTAGAGTCCCAGTTTTTGTTGATAGAGTTAAGACTCAGTACGGTATTGTTGAACCTGCATATGGAGATGCTTTGAGTTATAGAAGCAAAATATGTGCAGATAATATTCTGATTCTTACAGATGTCCATGTGAAGCATTCAGAAATTCTTAATAAAGACAGCCTTGTTGAATCGGCTAAGAAAGCAATCAAAGAAGGTTCTGATGCTTTAATTATTACAGGGAAGTGGACTGGAGATGCTCCAATAATTAAAGAATTGAAGAATGTGAGAGAAGTTGTCGATGACTTTCCCATCATAGTTGGTAGCGGGGCCAATAAGGAAAATATCAGTAAGCTTTTACAAGTTGCTGATGGAGTAATTGTGAGTACAGCGTTAAAAGAGGGGTTAATAAGTAAAGACAATATTAATAGAAAGAGCTATAATCAGCGTATTGATCAGAAGAAAGTGAGAGAATTTATAAAGGAAGTTAATAGAGTATGAAGAAGAAAGTGTATTCAGGAATTCGGGCAACCGGCAGGCTCCATTTAGGCAACTATATGGGAGCTGTTAAGGGTATGCTTGCGGTACAAGACGAGTATGACTGCGTCTTTTCTGTCGTGGACTTACATGCAATCACCACACCTTATGATAAAGATACGCTCAGTGAAGCAACAAGAAGCGTAATTCTAGATTATTTAGGCGCAGGACTCGATCCTGAGAAGTGTTTGATTGAGGTTCAGTCACTCGTCCCAGAACATATGGAACTCGCCTATTACCTAGGTACTATTTACCCTGTTAGCCGTCTCGAAGACCTCCCAACGTACAAAGATAAGAAGGCTCAGCATCCAGAGTACGTTAACATGGGACTTCTGTATTACCCAGTGCTTATGGCAGCTGACATCATGCTCTATAAAGGTGAGTTAGTACCTGTCGGAATAGACCAGGAACCGCATTTGGAAGTAACTCGTGAAATTGCCAGAAAGTTCAACCGCATGTATGGTGAGACTTTCCCTGAGCCAAAGCGTTTTAAAACAGAAGGGGAATATATTCCCTCCTTAACAGGAGAAGGAAAAATGAGTAAATCAGTTGAAGGAAGTTTTATTAATTTAACTGATTCTTTAGATGAGATCAAAGGAAAATTAGCAAAAGTCCCAACAGATAGCGGTCAAGTGGGGGGACAAATTCCTCAGACTGGTGGCGTTGCCAACCTTTTCACCCTCATGTATCTCTTTGGAGGAAAAGAATTGCATCACAAGTATGTCCTTGATTATAAAGATAAGAAAATAAGATATAGCGATATGAAGGCAGAGTTAGCTGATGTAATTTATCAGGAACTTAAGCCTATTCAAGAGAAGAGAAAGTACTATGAAGAGCATCCGGAAGTTGTGACTAAAATTCTTGAGGAGCATGCAGAGAGATGCAGAGCTCAGGCACAGCTTGTTATTAGGGAAGTTAAGAGTAAAATGGGCTTTTTTAGTTTGTAATTCTTCATGGATGTAACCCCAGAGCATATTCTTTTATTTCAAGAAAAAATTCTTGACTGGTATAGCCACAACAAGCGTGATCTACCATGGCGAAAGACGAGGGTACCTTATAACATTCTTATTTCTGAAGTAATGTCCCAGCAGACTCAACTTTCCCGTGTCATTCCTAAATATGAGGCCTGGCTGGTACGATTTCCTACTATTTCTGAACTCGCTTCAGCTCCGGTTAGTGAAGTCTTACGTTTTTGGTCAGGACTTGGTTATAACAGGCGAGCGCTTAACCTCCAAAAGGCTGCCCAAATTATAGTAAAGAAATACCAAGGAGAGTTCCCACAGAAAGTTGATGAGTTGATAAAACTTCCGGGGCTAGGGAAATATACAACGTCTGCTGTTGCCTGTTTTGCTTTTAATGCTCAGATTCCTGTAATTGACACCAATATTCGTAAAGTCATTAGCTATGAGTTCTTTGACGGAGTACTACCAGAGGAGAAGGTAATTGAAAAGGTTGCCTCCCAAATTCTCCCCCTTGGTAAAGCATATGAGTGGAATCAAGCCTTAATGGACTACAGCGCTCTTATGATGAAGGACAAAAAGATTTCTGTCCCTAAGCAGTCCCATTTTTTAAGTTCTAATCGATATTACAGGGGACAGACCATAAAACTTTTACTTGAAGTACCAGAGATGTCTTTATCAGGCCTCTGGGATTTTTTTGATGAACGGAACCCTGTTGAAAGAGGAAGACTTGAGGAGATAGTAAAGTCTATGGAGAAAGACGGATTTATTGTAACTAAGAGCGGTAAAATCTCCTTACCAAAGCGGTAAGCTAGCTGACTGCATGGCTATGGCATTAGGTCTAGCATCAAGGAGGATTATTTGCTATACTCGATGGATTCTATGGCTTCAAATGGCAGGAAAGGTACCGCAGGTAAGAAAAATAAGATTGTTAAGTTCAAGGTGAAAACCTCCTGGAAAAATATTCTTCTCTACGGATTTTTGGTAATTCTTGGACTCCTCATAATAGGCGCATTTAGTGCTCCTTACAGCGAATCAAAGACAGTAGCAGTCTCAGATGTTATTAATAATGTAAAGAAAGGAAATATTACTCAAATTGTCGTCGATGGCGATAAGCTCATCGCAACAGAGAAGAATGGCACACAGATTGAAGCGTATAAAGAGTCATCAGCAGATGTTTACTCGCTTTTTGACAACGCAGGAGCGTCCTTAAAGGATAAAAATGTCAAAGTAGTTGTGAAGGATCTCTCTACAATGAGCGGCTGGGTTAATTTGGTCGGTGCAGTCTTACCAGTTCTTTTGATGGTAGGTTTTTTCTATTTTATTTTCCGCCAAGCCCGAGGCACGCAGGAAAGTATTTTCTCATTTGGACAATCCAAAGCTAAGCTTTATAACAAAGATACACCCAAAGTAACTTTCAATGATGTGGCAGGAGTCGATGAAGCGAAGCAAGAGCTCACAGAGATTGTCGATTTCTTGCGTAATCCACAAAAATATAAGGCAATAGGCGCTCGAACACCAAAGGGAGTTCTGATGATTGGTCCGGCTGGAACGGGAAAGACACTTCTCGCTCGTGCTACAGCAGGAGAGGCAAATGTAACCTTCTTTAGTATGGCCGGTTCGGAATTTATGGAAATGTTAGTTGGAGTAGGAGCATCGCGCGTCCGTGATCTTTTCAATACTGCCAAAAAGGCTCAACCAGCTATTATCTTTATCGATGAAATTGACGCAATTGGCCGTCAGCGTGGCATGGGGCTTATGGGTGGACACGATGAAAGGGAACAGACACTCAACCAGATTTTAGTTGAGATGGATGGATTTACTCCTAATGAGCAGATCATTGTCATGGCAGCAACTAACAGACCCGATGTTCTGGATCCAGCGCTTGTTCGTCCAGGGAGATTTGATCGCAGAGTGAGTCTCGAGTTACCTGATGTTGAAGGCAGAAAAGATATCCTGATGATTCATGCGAAGGGTAAGCCATTTGAGAAAGAAGTTAATTGGGATAAAGTTGCTAAAAGAACAGTAGGCTTTTCAGGAGCGGACTTGGAAAATATGCTTAATGAGGCAGCAATCCTTGCAGCTCGTCTTAATAAAAAAGCAATTGATATGGATGATCTGGAAGAAGCAGCTACTAAAGTTAAATTAGGTCCTGAAAAGAAGCGCCTCCAGTCAGAAGATGATCGTCGTATGACTGCGTATCACGAAGCAGGACACGCCCTGGTCTCCTGGCAGATGCCTCATATGGACCCAGTTCATAGAATCTCCATTGTCTCCAGAGGAATGAGTCTGGGACATACAATGATGGAGAATATTGATCGGGTACATGAGACAAAATCTCGTCTTATCGAACAGATTGCGGTCATGATGGGAGGCAGAGCTGCAGAGGATATGATCTTTGGTGAGGTAACAACAGGTGCATCAAATGATATAGAGAAGGCAACCCAGGTGGCACGTGCTATGGTTATGAGGTTTGGTATGTCAGATCTCGGCCCGTTGACTTTGGAGATGGAGAGATCATCTCCATATGAAGAAGATGAGCTC
>JBDHUU010000050.1:0-6688 GCA_039809285.1 Candidatus Levyibacteriota bacterium | reverse complement strand
CAATGTTATGGTTGCAAAGCTTATTAACCGTATCATGGTAGATGGCAAGAAAACTGTTGCTGAGTCAAATGTCTATGATGCGTTTAAGTATTTAGAAAAAAGTGGAGACCCAATGCAGCTTTTTGAGAAAGCTATCCAGAATGTCGGTCCAAAAGTAGAAGTTAAGGCTCGCCGAATTGGAGGAGCTAATTTCCAGGTTCCAACTGAAGTTCGTCATGATCGCCGTATGGCGCTTGCTCTTCGATGGATTGTCGAAGCAGCTCGTAAGAAGTCAAATAAAGAATTCCACACATTTGCAGAGAAGTTAGCAGCTGAACTTTTAGCAGCATCTAATAATGAGGGTGATGCTATCAGAAAGCGTGATGTTACTATCAAGCAGGCTGAAGCAAACAAAGCATTTGCAAGTTATCGTTGGTAAAGATTATTTCTATAGTCTTGGAGAGCTCCTTTAGGGGAGTTTTTTATTGGCTTTCAACGGTAATGCTGAGGATTTTGTCGCCAATTGCAATTTGATTTACTACGTCCATACCTTCTGTGACATAACCGAAATTAGTATATTTATTGTCTAGATATGTCGCATCTGATTTGACGATAAAGAACTGTGAATCATTTTGATTCACATTATCACCAGTGCTAGCGACACCTAATGCACCTGTGGTAAAAGAATGGTCATTGAATTCAACTGGCATACTGCCTCCTCCTGTACCGTCTCCTTGAGGATCTCCGCCTTGAATTACCCAGTCTTCAACCCTATGGAAGATAAGATTATTGTAATAGCCATCTTTGGCTTTTTTGATAAAGTTAGCAACAGTGTATGGTGCATCATTACCATAGAGAACAAGCTTAATTTCTCCTTTATCAGTATTGATAATAGCTGTTGCTGATGCGACCTTGTACTGTTCAAGTGCTGATTTATCAAATGTAGTAGATTGTTGTGGCTGTTGCTGAGCTTGATTTTGTCCTTGTTGAGGATTAAGACTATTAAAATTCATTTGACCTGGAATTTGTGAGATATCGACTGTGCCTTTGTTTGGGGTATTAAGACCTAAGTATTTGGCTTGAGTGATATAAAATACGACTCCGAAAATAAGGATGATAACAATAAAGATACTTATTTGGACCTTATTCATCCATCCATTTTAGCAATTTATTTTGATTTAGCAAGCCAATCATTTTTTGCCTTAATAAGTCCAATCAGGTACAATTACAGGCATGGACCAGACCAATATTAGAAATTTTGCCATCATCGCGCATATCGACCATGGTAAATCGACTCTCTCAGATCGATTGTTAGAGATTACTCATACTATCGCAAAGGACAAATTAGGTGAGCAATTCTTAGATCAAAATCCGATTAGTAAAGAGCGGGGAATTACTATCAAACTAGCTCCAGTCCGCATGAAATACTTATATGAGGGCAAAGAGTATGAACTTAATCTTATTGATACTCCTGGACACGTAGACTTCTCCTACGAAGTCTCACGGACTCTAGCAGCGTGTGAAGGAGCTGTGTTACTCGTAGATGCAACGCAGGGAATTCAGGCCCAGACTGTCGCTCATTTCCATGCGGCTAAAAAAGAAGGATTAGTAATGATCCCCGTAATTAATAAAATTGATTTACCTGCTGCTCAGACAAGTGCAGTTGTTAAAGAACTAGTTGAAGTATTCGGTTTCCAAGAATCCGAAATCATCTTTATTTCTGCCAAGACTGGGGAAAATGTCGAAGTACTTCTTCAGAGGATTGTTGAAAAGTTTCCATCCCCTACCGGATCACCAAGTGCACCTCTGAGAGCGCTCATCTTTGATGCAGTGTATGACGAATATCGTGGGGTAGTCTCTTATGTCCGTATTATTGATGGAAGAATTAAAAAAGGTGATAAGGTACAACTCTATCAAAGCAGTGTCAAAACAGATGTTACCGACGTAGGCTATTTCTCACCTTACCTCGCTTCAAGTGGACAGCTTGGAACAGGGGAGATCGGGTATGTCATAACGGGTATTAAAAATATCAGAGAAGCTAGAGTGGGAGACACCATCATCGAACAAAATAGTACTGTTGAGGCATTGCCGGGATACACTACTCCAAAGCCTATGGTCTTTTTCGGTATGTATCCGAAAGATCAGAAAGACTTCGCGCATTTAAGAGATTCACTCGGCAAGCTCTCGCTTAACGATACTGCTCTTACGTACTCTGAAGAGTATTCTGCCTACTTAGGAAGCGGTTTTCGAGTAGGATTCTTAGGGCTTCTCCATGCTGAAATTGTCAAAGAGCGCTTACAGCAAGAATTTGGATTGGAACTTCTTCTCACTATGCCACAAGTTCTTTATGATAAGCGGGAGGATGGCAGTATCTATGAACCGTACATGTTACTGACGGTCTATGTCCCGACTGACTATGTCGGGGGGGTGATGGGAGTCTGCCAGAAGAAAAAAGGAAGCTTACTTGATATGCAATATCATGAGTCGTATGCGACTCTGTCTTATGAAATGCCTTACTCAATGTTCATGCGGGGGCTATCAGCAGAGATTAAATCTATTTCAAGTGGTTTTGCTAGTCTTGATTATGAAATAATTGACTATAAATTAGCAGATCTTATCCAGCTTGAAGTTAAAATCAATGATAATTCAATAGATGTTCTTTCAGAGCTTGTTTATAGAGAAGATAGTATGTATGTTGCCAGGGAAAAAGCTGCAAAGCTGAAAGAGTCGCTTCCACGTCAGCAATTTAGACAGATTATTCAGTCGGTCTTAAATAATGCGATAGTAGCCAGAGAGGAAATTCCGCCTTTTAGGAAAGATGTTTTAGCTAAGATGAGTGGAGGAGACAGAAGTCGAAAAGATAAGCTGCTTGAAGCGCAGAAAAAAGGAAAATCCCGCATGCTTCAGACTGGTAAAGTCCAGCTTCCTCAAGAAGCGCTTTTCTCCCTCATTGAAAGTTAATATGAAAAGATTATTGCCTACACGTTCTGTTGAACCAATTCCTTTTACTGTAAGTGGTTATAACAAACTTAAAGAAGAAAAAGATTCCTTAATTAAGGAACGGCCGGATGCGGTAATGCATCTAAAAAAGGCTCGTGAGATGGGAGATCTGTCAGAAAACGGTTACTATAAATCATCACGTCAGAAACTTAACCAAATAGATTCACGGCTCAGATATCTTAATCACATGCTTCGTTATGGTCAGATTATAGAGAGCAAAAAGACTGATTGCGTTGATCTAGGATCTACAGTTGTCTTGAAGAGTGGTAATGCTGAAGTTACTTATCAGATTGTGGGGGGAGAGGAATCAAACCCATCCCAGGGCAGTATCTCTTATCAATCTCCTTTGGGTAAGTTGCTGCTTGGAAAAAAAGAAGGCGAACAAATTGAACTGCATGCTCCAGCTGGAATAACTACATTTACTCTCCTAAAAATATCCTAACTAAAGAGCGAAGAAGAGAATAGCTCCGATTACACTAAGTACTGAGAAGAAGGCCCCAAGACCGATAATTGTTGCACCAGGTCCTGGGCTTGCAAGTGTAGGAGTTGGTGAGTCTGTCCCAGGTGTTGGAGTGTCAGTTACGGCTGATGGTGTAGCCGTCGGGCCAGCAATAGTGATAACTTGTGAGCAGTCATTAGTACTTGATCCCTCTTTGTCATCAGTTAGCACAACAGACGCAGTAAATGTTCCCCCATTTTCATAGGTATGCTCTGCAGTTGCAGAATTTGAGGAAGTTTGTGTATCAGTAGTAACTGTACTTAAATTGCCATCTCCAAAATTGAAGGCGTATTTGGTAATTTGACCATCAGGATCTGTTCCAGTTGCAGTGAAGACAACGGCTAGCGGAGCAGTACCTGCCGATGGAGTTGCAGTAAGAGTCGTACAGACAGGAATCTGGTTTACTGCTTGAGTTGGAGTAGCTGTAGGTTCCTCTGTAATTTCAGGAGTTGGTGTTGGAGTATCAGTAACAGTGACCTCAGGAGTAATACTTGGTTCGGTATCAGCAATATTAATAATAGCTGGAGTGGTAGCTGATAGAACATTCTCACTAGCCTGATCTGAGCTCCCTGTATCAGGTCCAGATAGAGATAGAACCTGACTTTGAGTTGAGTAAAGTACCTGAGTAGGCGTATCTGTCTTGGCAATTGCCTTTAAATGGAGTGTACCGATTTTAGTCTTGGTCTGAATAGGCTTTGTCAGGTCTGATCCGATTGAGAGGGTAACTTGCACTTTACCATCAGAGTAAATTGGCCCTTCCCTTACTGATGGAAAGTCTACTGCATTTTTCTCAAAAGCTTCTCCTCCTGAACTTGTCGCTGTTGTTAATTTTGTATCATCATACTGAACTTCCAAGCGGACAATAGAGACGAGATTTGTTCCGGGATCTACATAGAGATCAAGATCTACTGGATCCCCAACACCAACTTGAATAGGAGTTGAAGGTGACGACTCAGGAGTAAAGCTTAGTGTTGAGGCTGCCTGGGCATTAGATCGTAACTCTTGTTGCTGCTGGAGAAGGTAGAGAGTAAGAGGAATTGCGATAAGGATGACAACTATGACGACAATAACTAGAATTTTTTTGGGCGAGAACATACTAAATCTGGCGTATAAACAATACGCCACCCTCATCGTATATTAAAAAAAGAAGAGGTGTCAAGTTAGAATAAACAACACTGTTGATTAGAATTAGTCTTGACAAATTTCTAGAGATATTGTATAAATTAGCAGTGTTAGTGAGCGAGTGATTGCTCACTTTTAGATAGATTACTATGGCAAGCAAATCAACAACTAAAGCAGGCATTCAGCCCCTTTTTGATAATGTCCTTATTCGGCCTCTTGAGGCTGAGACCACAACTGCTAGTGGAATCTTATTGCCAGATACCGCTAAGGAAAAACCACAAATGGGTACTATTATGGCAATTGGCAATGGACATGTTACCCCAGATGGAAAAGTTGTCCCAATGACAGTTAAAGTTGGGCAAAAAGTAATGTATAAAAAATGGGGCGGCAATGAAATTAAAGTTAACGGTCAAGAGTGGATGATGGTCGAACAAAAAGATATATTAGCAGTAATTGAGTAAAAATATGGCAAAGCAAATTAAATACGGTGCAGAAGCACGACAACTATTACAAGAAGGAGTTAATGAATTAGCTACAGCTGTTAGTACAACTCTTGGTCCAAAAGGACGAAATGTAGCTCTTGATAAAAAATGGGGAGCTCCAAGTGTTATCCATGATGGTGTATCCGTTGCTAAAGAGATTGAGCTTAAGGACCCATTCAAAAATATGGGAGCTCAGCTTGTTAAAGAGGCTGCATCAAAGACTGCTGATGTTGCAGGAGATGGTACAACTACCTCAACAGTTCTTACCCAATCAATTGTTAATGAAGGTATTAAGATGATTACTGCTGGAAGCAATCCTATGGTAATGCGCCGAGGAATTGAGAAGGCAGGAGCTCATATCGTAGAAGAGTTAAAGAAAATGGCAAAAGATGTTAAGCCAACTGACTCTGCAGGAATTACTAATGTTGCAACTATTTCAGCAGGCGATGTCGAATTAGGCCAACTTATCGCAGAAGCATTAAAGAAGGTTGGTAAAGATGGAGTGGTCACTGTAGAAGAAGGAAGGTCCCTCACTACAGAGATTGAATATAAAGATGGTATGGAATTTGATAAAGGATATGTCTCAGCTTACTTTGTCACTAATGCTGAAAAGATGGAAGCTGAAATCGAGAGTCCATATATCCTCATTACTGATAAAAAGATCTCAGCTCTCAATGACCTTCTTCCTTTCCTTGAGAATTTAGTCAAGGTAAGTAAAAATCTTGTTATCATCGCTGATGATATCGATGGTGAGGCGCTTGCAGCACTTGTTCTTAATAAGCTTAAAGGCACATTTAACTCGCTAGCTATTAAAGCGCCAGGATTTGGTGATCGAAGAAAAGAAATGCTTCAAGATATAGCAGCTCTTACTGGTGCTACTGTTATCTCTGATGATACAGGACGAAAATTAGACAGTGTCACAGTTGAAGACTGTGGACGAGCAGATAAAGTCTGGGCTGATAAGGACAATGCTCGAATCATTGGTGGAAAAGGGGAAAAGGCAGCAGTTGATGCTCGAATTAAGCAGCTCAAAATGGCAATTGAAAAGACCACTTCTGAGTTTGATCGTGAAAAGCTCCAAGAAAGACTCGCTAAATTATCAGGTGGAGTTGCAGTTATTAATGTCGGCGCAGCAACTGAAGTAGAGCTTAAAGATCGAAAAGAGCGAGTAATCGATGCAGTTGCAGCAACAAAGGCAGCGCTTGAAGAAGGAATTGTTCCTGGAGGTTCTGTTGCACTTCTGGATGTGGCTACTAAAATGAATGTAAAAGATCTTGAAACTGCCAATGCTTCACGAGATGAAGTATTCGGTTTCGAAATTGTAAAGAGAGCTCTTGAGGCTCCATTTGCTAAATTAATGGAAAATGCAGGTCTTGATGCAGGACAATTAATCGCAAAAGCTAGAGAGGCTTCTGCAAATGGTCAAGGATTTAACGTCATGGAAATTGAAAGTGCAGAGACTGCAACACCTGTTGACATGCTCAAAGCAGGAATTATTGATCCTCTCAAAGTTGTTCGTTCTGCAGTTCAGAACGCTGTATCGGTTGCGACAATGATCCTCACAACGGAGGCACTCGTTACTGATATTCCTGAGGAAAAGCCAGCT
>JBDHUU010000049.1:0-6810 GCA_039809285.1 Candidatus Levyibacteriota bacterium | reverse complement strand
TTTCAGTAACCGCGACTACTTCTCAGACCAATTCTTTAGGAATTAGTAAAGGGCAAGGACAAGGAAGTATACTATTAGACAACGTTGTTCTTTCAGACTTTCTCAAAAGAGATGATCTTGTCGTAACAAAGGGAAGTACAGACAGTGATGAAAGCGGTATCCCTCCAGGGCTCGTAATAGGGAAAATAGTGTCAGTTGATAAAAAAGCGAGTAATCTATTCCAAACAGCCCGAATTCAGTCTCTCGTTGATATCACCCACGTTACGACACTTTTTGTTGTACTTAAATCAGAATAAAGCTCTATGCAAAAGCTTCTTATCGGACTAACTATACTATCTCTTATTTTAGAAGGATCCCTTACATCATTACCTTTAGTTCTTCTTTCACTCTTGCTCTTTCGCATTACTACACAAGGTAGCAACGGTTTTTTGCTGGCCTTCTTGGCAGGTATTGTATTAGATGTTTTGCTTGTAAGACCTCTCGGACAGACAAGCGTATTTTTTCTCATAGTTTTATTTCTTATCGGGATGTATGAGAAAAAATTCGAAGTTAATTCACTTTTATTTATAACCGTTGCAACCTTAATAACCTCTATTATTTATTTGCTTATTTTCCCTGTTCCTGCTAGTTTTATTCAAACAATCAGCATGACAGTTTTGGCAGGGTTTTTGTATCTGGTGCTGCGTCTTAAAAAACCCAAAAAGCAGGCAAGTCTTAGCCATTTATGAAACACGGAGTAGCTTTTGGTGATTCTATCCACACAGAGAAAATTAAGAGGCGTCATTTTTCTGAAGATGATCCTTCTTCTTCCTCAATGCGCGGTAAAGTTCTTCTCGTCGCGCTTTTAGTAGTAACATTAACTATCTTTTTTAAGATTGTTTCTCTTCAGATAGTAAAGGGAGAGTATTATCGAACGCTGTCTGACTCAAATCGTACTAGGACCAGAATTATCTATGCACCTCGCGGAGTTTTATTTGATCGGAATAATACTCCACTTGTTTATAACCAGCCAGGTTTTCGCCAGGTTACTAAAGACAAGACAGTAATAATGGATCGAGAGAAAGCATTAAATCTTATTGCTAAAGGCGCTTCCAATATCTCTGTTGACTCACTCAGACAATATCCTTTCAAAGACGCCTTTGCTCATGTTCTTGGTTATGTTGGACAGATTACGAAAGAAGAACATGATTCGTCAGACTACAAAGATTATTTGTCTACAGATTTAATAGGCAAGACAGGCATAGAATATGAATATGAGAAATTACTCCGAGGTACTAATGGCAAACAGCTTATTGAGGTAGATGCTACAGGTAAAGAAGTACGAGTTCTTGGACAGACCGATCCAATCCCTGGACAGGACTTACATTTGACCCTTGATAGTAAGCTTCAGCAATCTGTTTATAAAGCAATGAAGGACGTAGCAAAGGGAGCTGCAATTGTCTCAACACCAAAAGGTGAATTACTTTCAATTGTTTCAAAGCCTTCCTTTGATCCAAATCTATTTACTCTTGGTTCCTCATACACAGCGACTAACACAGCCTACTCATCAGTTACATCAATCCTAACAGGGAATGACCAGCCGCTTCTAGACAGGGCAATTAGCGGGACTTATCCGCCAGGTTCTACTTTTAAAGTGGTTATGGCAGCCGGAGCGCTCCAAAGTAAAAAAATCGATGAGTCTTACGAAGTAAATGATCAGGGTAAAATTCAAATTGGTCCTTATACCTATACCAACTGGTACTACACGGATTATGGCAGAACAGAAGGGAAGGTCAATGTAAATCGAGCTTTAGCTCGTTCAAATGATATTTTTTTCTATGAGCTAGCTGCTAAGATGGGACTTTCAACTCTCGTTTCAAGTGCTTCTCAAATGGGAGTTGGAAAGGCATCAGGGATTGATCTACCAGGTGAGGCAACAGGTGTACTTCCTGATGAGAAATGGAAGAAGAAAAATGTAGGAGAAGACTGGTATCTAGGAGATACTTATATCTATGGTATTGGTCAGGGATATTTATTAACGACACCACTTCAGGTAAATATCTGGACGCAAGTGGTAGCAAATGGAGGTAGCTTGTATCAGCCACATGTACTCAAAGTAGATGATCATCCGCTCAAGACTAATATCTTGTCATCAAGTACAGTGGATTCTGTTCGAGATGGCATGATCGGTGCATGTAATGATGGGGGGACAGCGTGGCCACTATTTAACTTTAAAGTTAAAAATCCAAAACTTGTAATAGACAATAAGAATATTACCGAAGCTGCATCAAGCAGTGCTGATATGCGTCACGTAGTTATCGCCTGCAAGACAGGCACTGCCCAGCATGGAGGAGATGAGACACCTCCTCATGCATGGATTACGCTTTATGCTCCGGCATATAATCCAGAAATAGTCGTAACTGTTCTTAAAGAAGACTCAGGTGAAGGCTCTAATGAGGCAGGGCCAATCGCAAAAAGTATTTTAGAAGCATATTTTGGTGAGAAATAATCTGCTTAACTAGTTTATTTCTTCTTGATATCAGCCACAATCGTTCGGATCGCATCTTGTACTGTAGTCATAAATTGAGCAGGAAAAATAATAGTAGAATTTTTTTCCGTACTAATTTCGGCCATTGTTTGGAGAGTCCTTAACTGTAAGGCTACTGGATGCTTGGCGATTAAGTCAGCTGCTTTTCCTAATTTTTCAGCTGCTTGAAGCTCTCCTTCAGCGGATACAATTTTTGCTCGTCTTTCACGTTCTGCCTCAGCCTCTTTGGCCATAGCTCTTTGCATATTATCCGGTAAGACGATATCCTTAATCTCAACTGCTGTGACTTGTACACCCCATGGTTCAGTATGTGCATCTATGACATTTTTAATCTTTGTATTAATATCACTAGTCTTGGATAGAAGCTGATCGAGCGTGAATTGACCAACTACATTACGAACAGTTGTCTGCGAAATTTGGTTTACTGCCTCGTATACATTCTCAATTGCTATTACAGACTTCATTGGATCAATGATGTGGAAGTAATTAACTGCTGCTATATCAATGCTAACGTTATCTTTCGTTATAATTTTTTGTGCAGGGATTTCTTGAGTTATTGTACGAAGTGAGACCTTTATCATTCTCTCAAAAAGAGGAATAAGGAGGATAAGACCAGGTCCACGAACTGCTCGGAATCGTCCTAAGAAAAAGATAACTCCTCGATCGTACTCCTGGACTATCTTTACGCACATAAAGAATAATAAGATAGCTAAAAAAAGAATGATTGTGAAGAAGTACATAGTACGTGTACTATATATTTGAGTCAGATTATTGTCAATGAGGCTTGTCCATAGATGATTAAGTCTGTAGAATAGAGCTATGCTAGAGCCTATCAAGCAGATTGCAATTTTAGTAACACACTCCAAAAAGATCTGGATAGTTCCGCTTCTGTTACTGCTCCTGATTATTGCACTTGCTATTATAGGAGCTCAAGTTGCACCTATTCCTATTTTTCTCTATCCAATTATATGAACCTTTTTAGACAAATCACTAAAGGGATTAATCAAGCCTTTATAATTGTAATCCTTACTCTTTTTTATCTTTTCTTTGTCGGCTTTTGCTCTCTGATTTATCATATCATTTATTTATTTCACACTTCTTCTAAGAAGCAGTCATATTGGTATATAAGCCAAAGATTATTGACTGATCCTACTTATTTTTCTTCTGCTTTTTAAGATGAGAATATTGGGCCTGAATGCTTTTTATCATGATAGTGCTGCTGCGATTATAGATGACGGCCGAGTATTGGTAGCAGTTGAAGAAGAGCGTTTTACGCGGATAAAACATGATAATCAGTTTCCATTACAATCTGTGGAATTTTGCTTGGGTAGTCAAAAGTTAACAATCTCAGATATTGATTATGTGGTGTATTATGAGAAGTCTCTTTTGCGCTTTGAGCGAGTGTTGGACAACTTTGTAAAGACTTATCCATATGCTCTTAGGCCCTTTATTAAAGGTATCCCAGAATGGTTTAACCACAAGTTACAGATTGAACGGAAGATTAGAAAAGATCTGGGTTTTAAGGGGAAAATCTTATATATTCCACACCATGCCTCTCATGCTGCGGCAGCCTTTTACCCATCAGGTTTTTCTCGATCAGCTGTTTTAACAGTTGATGGTATAGGTGAGTATCAGACGACAGGACTTTGGTTTGGTAGGGAAAATCAATTAACTCCACTTAAGTCGCTAGATTTTCCTCATTCGGTTGGACTTTTCTACTCGACATTTACGGCATTTCTAGGTTTTCGAGTTAACGAAGACGAATATAAAGTCATGGGTCTAGGGGCCTATGGTAAGCCATACTATATTAAAAAAATCTTGAAGACATTAGATCTCAAAAATGATGGGAGTATACATTTGGACTTATCATATTATAGCTTCCCTCAATCTGAAAGAATGTGGAGTAAGAAGTTTGAAATACTTTTTGGGAAGCCACGTCTGTCTCATGAAAAAGTAAAGGAGAAACATAAAGATATCGCGAGAAGTTGTCAAGCTGTTTTGGAGATGATTTATTTTAAGATGCTTAATCATCTGTATAAGCTAACTCGTGTTGATAATGTCTGTATAGGAGGTGGAGTTGCGTTGAATGCACTCGCGAATGGGAAGATCTATCACGAAACTCCATTCAAGCATGTCTATATTTTTGGGGCAGCTGGTGATAATGGCTCAGCGGTTGGTGCAGCACTTTTCGCGTATCATCACGTTCTTACCCAAGAGAAAGGATATCCTCTTACGAGTCTTTCACTCGGTTCAAAATATCTGGATGGAGAAATTAAGCAGGTATTAGATGGGTATAAGTTGCACTACCAAAAATACACACATAAAGAACTCGTCGCTAAAACTGCTTCATTGCTGGCAGAAGGGAAGATTGTTGGTTGGTTTGAGGGACGAATGGAGTTTGGTCCACGAGCTCTCGGCAATCGATCTATTTTAGCAAGTCCTTACCCAAGAAATATGAAGCAAAAGGTAAATACTATTAAAATTCGTGAACAGTTCCGTCCTTTTGCAGGGTCCATTCTTGAGGAGAAGGTAGATGAATACTTTGACGTTCCTGAGAAGCAACACAAATCTCCATTTATGTTATTTTGTTTCAATGTCAGGAAGGGAAAACGATCCAACTTGGCAGCTATTGTCCATAAGGACTACACGTGTCGCATCCAGACTGTGGCAAAAAAGGATAATAATTTATATTATAGTTTAATTAAGGAGTTTGATCGCCTCACTGGGGTACCTTGCCTTCTTAACACAAGCTTTAACCTAAAAGGAGAACCTCTAGTTGAGACACCTCGTCAAGCGGTTAATGATTTTTTAAAAACAAAAATAGATTATCTCGTCATTGGGAGTTTTATTGTCTACAAGAAAGGAGCTTCTTCTCTTCCAGAGACTTTTCTAAAAAGGCTGCGATCAAAGCATGACCTTTTATATTAGGATGACTGTCTTTTAAGATGAGTGCATTTTCTTTAATGAGATCATCAGGTAAATGTAACCAGTAAGTTTTAGGACGGTGGGAGATAAAATTATTCATAAAATCTATCTGCTTTTGAGAAAAAGAGGTAGTACTAAAAATTATTAACGGACCTGAATAAAGCTTCTTAAAAGTAGAAAAGACATTAGCTTGATAAGCCAGTAAGTCATCTTCGTTGAAGCGACTATTGAGATTCTCTTTAGCATTTAAGCGGGCAGTATACTGGGCATTACCTGCTGCTTTTTTAATAGCTGGTAACATTTCTTCTAAAACTTCATATAAGTCTTCGTTGCTGAGACTCCAAATAACTAGATCAGGATGATAACCGACTCCATGTAATCTGAAATGCTCGACCTCATAGGTTGGATCATATCCCGGAACACCAAGATTAATGACTTCAATTTTTTTTGTTTGACAAGCATTACCCAACGAGCTCTCAAGAACCTTGGAGAAATTAAGCTGTTGCGGAATATAAAGACCGAAAGTTATCGAGTCACCTAATGTCACAATACGATAAGTAGAAGTCGGTTTATTCTGACTATAAATATGTGTATCGTTCTCGCCATTTTTATTGATAAAGTAAGTCGTTGTTATATCTGTTAATTGTGGGTTGTTCCAGGTTTGCTGCAAGTTGGGTTTAAGTTCATAATAGGAAAGAAGAGCTGATGTTGTTGAGATAATATTTTCCTTCTTGATAAGACTGGTAGCGGATTTTACCTCAACTTTAACATGTCTGATAAAAAGTCTAAACCATAAAAAACAGGCGACACAGAGTTGAATTACGATGATTACGATAAGTAAGTATCTTAATTTCATAGTAGCATTATATAGAGTTAGATTAATATGTCACAATCCATGACGGAATCATATTATTATTTGGGTTTCTCTCTTTGCTATGGTATTGGTCCCAAGCGATTTTCTCAGTTACTTTCTCATTTTGGTACTGCTGAAAACTCCTGGCAATCTTCAAAAGATGAATTGGCTACTATTATTGGTTCGATTCTGGCCGCAAAGATTTGTTACTTTAGAGACAACATAGATATTGAGAGATATCTTAGTGAAATGAAGGGGTATATTTAATTTCAGATAGGGGGAGCCTTATCTGAGAAGATCGATCTGCTTTTCTGGAAGTTCCTCAGGTGTATCTTCGTAGCGGATGCGAGGATTACGCTTACCGGCCGTAAGAATGTGTGAGATTAAAAGACGGGCTTTATCCTGTTGATCTAAAGGAAGGTGGGATGCGATGAGGTGATCAGGGTCAATACTATTTTTAGCGATAATTTCTTTATATAAGTCTGAGCTGTCACGTAAGTGTCTT
>JBDHUU010000048.1:0-6914 GCA_039809285.1 Candidatus Levyibacteriota bacterium | reverse complement strand
ACTATATTGATACTGGAGATAAATTTGCGACCGATACCGTAACAGTTGAAGCATGGGTCTATCCTACTAAATCTGGCGGTGCTCAAGCTGTCGTGGATAATGCTCGTGACTGCTGTGGAACATACAATGGCTATGGACTCGAAACATCATATACCAGCAATAACGCACAATTTAAGATATGGAAAAGTGATGGCTCCAGCTCTGTAGCTGCAGGCGGAGCTAATATAGATTTAAATCAATGGAATTTCTTAGTTGGAACTTTTGACGGTTCTAGTCTCAAATTCTACAAAAATGGTGTATTAGTTGGTACTACCACTTCATATAGTGGGATACTCGGTACTCCTTCATACAATGTACGTATTGGCTCTCATGGCTCTGCCTGCTGCTTCTTTGGAGGGAAAATTGATAATGTCCGCATATTTAACTATGCTCGTACTGACTCACAAGTCGCATGGGACTACAATCAAGGCAAGCCTATCGCCTCTTATGACTTTGATGAATGCCAAGGATCTATACTTCACGACTTGATGTATGGCAAGGATGGAACAATCACTATTGGAGGCTCAGGATCTCAAACGAGCGTCGGTACTTGCCAAACAGCAGGAACAGCTTGGGGCAATGGGGCAAATGGTAGATTCAACTCCTCTCTTTATTTTGATGGAACTGATGATTATGTCCAAACTGGGAGTTCATTTACAGTCCCAATAGGTGGCGCCATATCCGCTTGGATCAAACCACATCCAGATATGACTTCTCCTGTCGGTTACCCAGTAATTGCTAGATATTCCAATGTAGGAGTGTTCCTCCAACAATCAACAGGAAAACCATATATTCAAGTGTATATAAATCCCAGTAATCAAGCGTGTGTATCTTCCAAGTCTGTTTCTGCCAACACGTGGCAACATATTATCGCCGTCCATGAGACAGTTGGATCTAATACTCAACTTACAGTCTATCTTAATGGCCAACAAGTATGCTCTTCCTTAAAAACCGGAACAGTTACGTCTGGTAGTGGAGCACTTACCATCGGTTCAACTCCCTATAAAGGCCAAGTAGATGATGTACAGGTTTTCAACTATGCTCCCACAAAACAACAAGTCCAAACTATCTATAATCAAGGTGCTAGTGTCCGCTTCGGTCCATAACTTCTATCTAAGCCTCTTCACTTGACTCTTCTCCGTAATTCGCTATAATTGCTCCTTATATTATGACTACAGGACAATCTCTTAACTTTATTTTTATTAACGGTCGAGGATCAAGCGGTAAAGATACGCAGGCCAATCTCCTCGTCGAGGATAATGCGCACGCAGTTCGCCTCTCAACAGGTGAGATGTATCGTAATGCTCGTAATCCTGAACACCCGATGCATGAAGTAGTCGCGCCCTACATCGAAGCATCTGATAAGGGAGCGTATCTTCCCCAGGAAGTGGTCTTCAAATTAGTTGATAGAGCGATCGCCGAACAACTTCATGAAGGAAAAGATACTTTTATCTTTACTGGTTTTCCTAGAACAGATGAACAGCTCACCTCTTTAGATCAGTACTTAAACGATATTAAAGAAGAAGGAGTTACTCTTAACACTCCAAAATTTCTTGACTATGCAATCGATCCTGAAATCTCACGTGAAAGAGCAAGTATTAGAAGGAATGCATTCTTAAAAGACGGGCTCGAACCAAGAACTGACGATGATCCAGAAGTTGTTGAGAAGAGACTTGCTACCTATGACGAACTGACCCAACCAATGCTTGATCGCCTCCAACAAGAAGGCCGTCTTATCACAATACCTGCAGTTGGTAGTATCAATGAAGTTGCAGAACTCACTCGCGAAGTACTTGGATTTGCTCCAGTTGGTGAAGGCATTCGCCCCATGCAAGAAAGAAAGTAACTCTCCTCTACTCTATAAGAAAACGTCTAATCTCGTGTAACTTCTTCCCATACTCCTTTTTATCGTGCACATATCGTTTGTAAGCATAGACTGATGGGAAAAGTGAAAGGATCTTTTTTGTATTACACAGCTTATGTACCTCTGTATCCGCATATTCGTTATAACTCGACCATGAATACTCAGGCTCTGCCACGATATTCTCCACTACTGGATGGAGATGAATAAAGCGGGATAACTGCATCAGGTGATCGTTATTCTTAATGCTGACAGATTTAAATGGTCCTTCGAAAAGACTCCCTCGCCTTTTATACTTTTGGTTAAAGTGCTGGGTATAGGCATTGGACAACTGCTTCATAAACTGAGAGATACCATCGCTCTCATTCTGCTTTAAAATTAAGTGATAGTGATCAGGCATGAGAACAAAGGAGAGAAGCTCTACCTTTTTAGCCATATTTTTATTAAAAAGCCTAATTGGTAAGGTATGATACCGCCTGAGAACTTTATCAAGAGGGGTTAAGTATATATATAAATAGTATAGGAAGAGATGATAGTCTTCATCATCTAAAAAAACTTTCCTTTTATCGACACCCTGGTTAAAAATATGATAAACCCCGTCTTTTTTAAAATCTCTTACCAAAAATTTGGATGGCATAGTATCATGCTACTTTGGGTCAGACCTCTTGTCAAGAAAATAAGGAGGTTTCACCCCGAAAATTGCCCTAATCTGAACTTAATACTTATAATTTATGAATTATAAATTCTATATTTAACGCATGGGTTTCACCCCTTACTTCTGTCATTGACACCCATCTTTCTCTTCTGATAGTCTGGTAGAAGATTGAGAAATCTACTGCCATGAACGCTACAACTAAAAAAGAACTACTATCTTATTTAGAAAATGTCTCACTATTTTTGGTGGGCATAACGCTGCTAGCGGTTCCTCTTCTCTTCACTACGATATTCACTGATGCTTTTACGCTTCCAAAACAAATAATGGTTGGTATTGTAGTAGTCCTCTCTATAATAGTATTAAGTATACGAATGATAGTTGAAGGCAGGATTAGACTCCGTGTCACGCCTTTTGATCTCCCTATTCTTATTTTTGGTATTGTCGTCTTTGTCTCAGCTATGTTTGCGGTGAATCGCTATGATGCACTCATGAGTTTTGTTCCACTCTTTTTTGCTCTTCTTCTTTTCTTCATCATAACTAACGTTGTTCGAGGACAGAAGGCTGTTTTGTTTGGAACAGCAAGCCTCCTTCTAGGATCAACACTGGCAACTGTCCTTTCTATTTTGTCTTTTTTCAAGATCTATGTTCTTCCTTTTACCTATACCCAATCTCAGGCATTCACTACATTTGGATCACTTTTAGATCAAGCGATCTTTTTAGCAATTGTTGCACCAATGGCTGGCTATATGGCATGGCCAGTAATTAGCCCTCTCTTTAGTAAAGAAACCACTCAAAGTATATTCGGAGAGCGTAAAACAGCTGCAATTACTCCTTTAAGTGTTCTATCTACCGTTATCTTTGCTGTTCTTACAGTTGGTCTTCTGCTCACTGTTTATATGCTTGCAACTACTCAAAAGCCTCTTATCCTGCCTTTTGTAACAGGTTTTCAGACAGGACTTGCTGCTATATCTCAGGATACAGGACGAATTTTGCAGGGATTCCTATTTGGAAGTGGTTATGGGACATACATGAACGATTTCACTCGCTTCAAGCAGGCAACATATAATACTAATCCTACCCTCTGGTCGTTTACCTTCTTTAGATCAAGTAGTTATGTTTTGGAATTAGTAGCTACCACAGGATTTTTAGGACTTGTTAGCTTCCTCTTCATCGTCTACCGAGTGGTCAAAGAGAGAACATTCTTCTTACCAGTTGTTATTGCACTTGTCGCTGCCTTTCTTCTCCCAATGTCCTTTATATTACAACTTCTCCTTTTTGTTACTCTTGCCTTTTTCGCAGTACTCAGATCACAACACGCTGGATCTCGCTATGCCGACTTAGAATTTTATCTTGTAACACTTAAGCACGGCTTGATCCTCGCTCAACCTGAGGGAGAACGCCAACCACACGACCCTATTAATGCTCGCTATGGCAAGATCTTACCATTTGCATTCGTACTCTTTATCCTAGTAGTTGTTGGTTATGTAACTTTCTTGTCAAGTAAGTTCGTCCTTTCCGACATAACATTTGCTAAGTCACTCGTTGCAGCATCACAAAACAATGTTCAACAAACGTATAATCTCCAGTCCCAAGCAATTGCCCAGTTCCCCTACCGTGATGTCTACCATCGTACTTTCTCCCAGACTAATTTAACGATTGCTAATGCTATTGCCAGTAACCAGCCACAGAACTCTTCTCCATCAGCTGAAGTTCAACAACAGATTGTAGGACTCATCCAACAAGCTATCAACTATGGACGCAACTCTGTCTCTGTTGCCCCTCAATCGGCACTTGATTGGAATGCACTATCTGGAACCTACAGATCACTTATCGGCTTTGGAGAAAATGCAGATCAGTTCGCAGTCCTTACCAACCAGCAGGCAATCGCACTTGACCCAAGTAATCCTCAGCAATATATCTCACTTGGGGGAATCTACTATCAGTTAGGGGTCTGGGATGAGGCTATCAGACAATTCCAATTAGCAGCTAATCTCAAACCAGACTATGCTAATGCTTTCTATAACTTGGGACACGCATATGAAAGTAAAGGAGATGCAACGAGTCTCCAGAATGCGCTCCAGGCATATCAAGTCGTCCAGTCTCTTACTACTAATGATAAAGCAAGTAACGACAAGATCAAAAGTGAGATCGACGCTGTTAAGAAGAAAATTGAAGGTCAGAATAGTAATCAACAAACTCAGTCTAACGCACAGACAGGCTCTGACTTAAATGTCAACGAACCAAATACTCAGCTTCCTGAGCAAAAGCAAAAAGCAGAGTTACCTCCTCCACCAAAGACTAATGTAACACCAACGCCTACCCCTTCTAAGGCTGCATCTCCTACACCAAACCTATAAAATCCCTCATGAGGGATTTTATAGGTAAGTCTTTTCCACTAAAAAACCAGACTTAGTGTCAAATCATTACTGACTATGAATAGGTCTGGTTTTTATAAAGGCTTTTATGCAGCTTGCCCTTCTGCTCGACGTTTGTCGAAACATTCACGGCAATAGACTGGACGATCACCTTTAGGTTGGAAAGGAACTGTTGTTTCTTTACCACACTCTGCACAAGTAACTGTGAACATTTGACGAGGACCACGGTCACTACCGCCTCGGAAATTACCACCACCATTACCCATACGAGAAGCTTTGTGCTTAGCACGACATGCTGGACAGCGTGTAGGTGCGTTATCAAAGCCTTTAGATGCGTAGAACTCTTGTTCTGATGCAGTCCAGACAAATTCTTGACCACAATCACGACAAGTTAATGTTTTATCTTGAAAATTCACTTAGGATTCACCTCCTTTTTATACATATAAGGGTTCCTAAGTGACAACTGGGGATTTCTGTGAAGAGTCCTGAGTTACCTAGAATACCATGTCCTCATATGAGAACTAGGTGTATTATATCATACTATTGCAAAATCAACAGGCAAAGGGTGGACTCGAAGGGAATTGAACCCTCTCTTCTCATCCATGCCATGGATGCATACTAGCCGGTGTACTACGAGCCCAAATGCGAGTATTTAGTAGTGAGTATATAAATAATGTATCTTACTCTATCTAATTAATACTCTATACTACCTGCTAAATACTAATTATAGTTTCACTTGTTTTTGTATTTGACTATATATCATGCGGGAGATATCTTTAATACTGGCAGCTTGTTTATCAAAATCTTTCCCACGCGACATAACTCCTAGCAAGTATGGATGATCGTTATAATAAATAATACCGAAATCATGAACCTGCTGATTGTTCCCTTCTTCTCTCTCACCAAATTTATTAGCAACAGGAATATTACTTGGAACTCCTGCTCGAATTCCTTGCGCAAAATCAACCTTTGTCAAAATACCTAATGCTTTTTGAGAGTTGTCTTTGGATAAATAGGAGGCATTATAAAGGATACGAAAGAAGGCTGCATAGTCGCTGACTGACATATAATCATCAACACCACGAACTCCGGGAATTGAAATATCCAAATCTGTATACACCTTATCTTGAATCGGTAACGGTAAGTTCTCAACAAGAAGCGCCATAGCGTTATTGTCTGAAAAAACAATCATTCGATATATTAAATCTTCAACAGTATAACTTTGTCCTCTTTCCATTGATTGCCGTGGCTTTACATGTTCTCCAACATTACGATCTTCGTAATCTGTATATTTGTAGCTTTTTTTCAAAATTGATGGATCTGACTCAGATTGCTTGAAATAGGCCATCATAACAGGAAGCTTGAGTAAACTAGCAGGCGTAAAACCCATATCCTGATTAATACCTATGCTAAAACCGTTATTCAAATCTCTAAAATAGACTGCCATTTCCTCTACATCACCACTTTTTTTTAATTTATCTACTTCATCCTGAATTTTATATTTGAAAGAAGTGTAGCGCTGAGTCAATTTTTCGCTTCCTACTTCACACTCTAAAAGCGGATTAATAAGTGAGTAGCCACCTAATCGTACTGAATGAGCATCACTATCCACATCTTGAACCTTATTAGCAAAGACAGTTCGATCTATGACAACACCAAGAGCTATACCAAATAAAAAGAGCAGCAAAATAGTAGCGAGTTTTATTTTCACTGTACGTATGGAAGTGGATTGACTAAGACACCATTCTTTTTAATCTCAAAATGCATATGAGGCCCTGTTGAATTACCTGTGTTACCACTGAGTCCAAGTACTGTGCGTCCACCCGACACTGACTGTCCAACAGAGACATTAATCTGACTCATGTGAGCATAGTGTGTCTCTGTTCCCTGTCCATCACTAATCCAAATATTAGTTCCATACCCACTGTCCCATGTCCCGACACTGACTCTGGTAACAGTTCCTGAGTGTGCTGCAAAGACAGGT
>JBDHUU010000047.1:0-7203 GCA_039809285.1 Candidatus Levyibacteriota bacterium | reverse complement strand
GAGGACATCTCCCAAGCGTTTGTTAGAGATCTCATCCATTATGGCATAGATCTCTTTATAGTTAAGTCGTTTTCCAACTAATTTTTTTTGAATAGCCTCCAGGGCGAGAGTCATTTCATCCATTATTGTCTTCCTTTAATTTCATCCATTGCCAGGCGGAAGAATTCTCTAATTAGTGTAAAGAGAAAGTACAAGCCGCCATTGATAATGCGGTAAATAGTCGGCCAGACTGCTTTTAAATATGCGTAAGCTTGTTCTCTATTTATCATTGCACAGTAGTATTTGTATCAGGCTTGACGATACGAGCTCTTATAATCAACCTCTTCCAGGTAGTCCCAGGTGGGGTACAAGTTACTAGTATAAGATAATTGTCGTCATAATTCTGGGCGAAAAAAGATGTATCAAGCGGACTTGTAATAGAAATATTATAAATCTTATAGATGTAAGTAAGGTTATCAACCTTAATATCTATTTCATCTCCTACTTCAAGCGTATGAGCATACGCAAAGACTGTGTCATAATCTCCCTTCTTAAATAATTGAGGAAGTGTTGAGTGTCCAAAGATAACAGCCGTTCCTCTGCTTGGCGGTACGGCAGTACCCCCATACTGAACAAGGTGATGAGAAAGATCAGTATCAATTGTCGAGACATCTAAATCTGTTTGGTGGATCTTAGGAATACTCATAGTATAGTGCGTCACTGCTACATCAGTACGAGCTTGTTGAATACTTGGATACCAGTTTTTGGCATCCGTATAATCAACTCCTGCGAGAGTGTCAGCAGTAGATTGAATAAGATCACGAAAAGAATTACTACTTAACATAGTTGCCTCAGGAATTGGTGCAGCTAATTTTTGCGAAGCAAAGACTGGCTGGAGGTAGAGCTGAAAGGAAAGAAGGGGGAAGGTAAAGTAGCCTACCATCATCAGTCCGAACACACAAAGCATAAGCCCAAAGACTCGGGCATATCTACGAAATAACAGCGGATTTTTCTTCGTATAGATTTTAGTCATTCGTTTGGAGCACCACTTTAATATTTTTAGTAAAGCGAGGCAGCAGCTTTGGAAGAAGAGGAATAGATGGTGAAAGCTGAATCTCAGCTCCGCTTACTTGAGGGAGAGTCTGGAGATAGGTAGTGGCATCGTCAAAGGACTTGCCTGTAATACTTTTGACAACACTCTCTTCATCAATCTTTGGGAGAAGCCCCGCATCCATGACAAGGCTTGCGGTAGCGTCTCCATTTTTACCCGGCTTAATATCCTGCAGCTCAGTTACGATGCCTTTATTGGATAGTGCGAGATCTTTATCGTATTTTCCTTGGATTGCTGCCTGAGCAATCTTACCAAGATCCTCAGTATTGTAGGAAAGGGTGGTAAAGGTAATTGTACCTTTGAGAGTTACTTTATTTGCTTCATCTCCCACGTCATTGTCAAAGGATTTTTTACTCAGTGTAGTACCGATAAAAATAGGTAAAATTTGCTGTCCACCACCAGCCTTATCTTTAAGCGCTTCTTTGGCTTTTCCTTCTAATTGTTTGGTCAGGTCCTGAGTAAGGGTATCTGTATCTTTTTTAGCGACAACAGTTACAGATTTTTTTGAACCTCCAGAAAATGCACTATCATTCTTACCAGCTAGAGTACTGGAGCTTACTCCATCAATACTGAATTTCGTTCCTGAGGGAAGATTGTATTCACTTCCTATATTTTTAGCTGTAACACCAACTGAAGCAGTTCCTGGTTTGGATGAAGTAGCGTCTCCAGATGCAGATGCCACAGAGATATCTCCTGTTGTCACAAAGTCTAAGTCATTACTTGATGAGATTGTAGTACCACTGGAAATAGTTTTCTTGCTGTCACTGTTATTATAAAAAGTGATAGTGCCTTTGGCTTTTTCTCCTACATCCTTTTTACCCGTCGCCGTAGTTGAGACAGTCCCATCGACTGATGTCTCAACTTCTTTCGCAGCTAAGATTTTCTGTGAGAGATCATTCTCAGAATCTGTTCGGAGAGTGATAGTTGTTGAGTCATCAATTTTTTTAGGTTCCATATGGAGGGTAACTGTTGCTTTAACCGCAAAAAGGTAATAGAGGCCAAATATTAAAAGCAAAACGACAATAATTGGTAAAGCAATAAATCGTTTTGATAGTCCTCCTACTCCTAAGATAGGAAGGGAAGGTAATGAAAATCTGCCCACTAACGCTGGAATAAAGCTGAAAAATCTCATAAATCCTTCACCTCCTGTGTCTTCATCTTCCTCTTCAAGTGGAGTATCCCGTCGTGTCAGAGGAGGTGTCGAGTGAATAGCAGGCTGGGGTGTAATGTGGGATCTATTTTCAATAGCTTCTTCTTTGTGAAGTGAAGGCTTTTCGGAGTGGGATGATTTTGTGATGTCCTCATTTATAACAAAGCCAAAGTTATCTCCGGCAACCGGAACTACAGTCTCATCTTCTTTCTCCTTGAGGTCTTCACTAGCCAGCTCTTCTTTAATTGGAGGAAGAGTCTCTTTTGCTTTTTCCCCAGCAGCTTCTTTAGCTGAATGCTTTGATGTAGGAGCAGAGGAATCAATAGTAAGCACCTTAATTTCTCCCAAAGCCTCTTTAACTGAGAAGCCCATTTGTTCTCCAGCACCATAAATCATCGCCTTTCCATCAAACCCTGCGGGAAGAAGCGATATCTGCGGAACATGGAGGAAAGGAATACTCTTACTCCAGTGGTGAGCTAAGAATTCTTGCGCTAACGCCTCATCATGATTCTCATCCAGAATTATCATTCGTGAAGGTAGGACGTCTGTTGTAAAGTGATGAAGCAATCGGTCTACAGTCTGTGGGATTGAACCATCAATATGTCCGGTATGAGTCTCAACGATTTTGCTTGCCCGAAAGAGAGTAAGCGTAATACTATTGGTACCGATTTCACAAAGAATAGCTGAAAGAGGCGCACCCTCTTCTTCAGATAAAAGGTGAGAGATAGCTTCGCTGATTACCATAAAGCCGATAGGTTGAAGAGAAAGGCTTTCACAAACTTTTTTTAATTGCACTAAGTGCTCTTTCTTAATCTTTTTCTCCTCAACCCAAGATTCTTTAACACCAAAGACTGTCTTTTCAGTTTCGATATTTGGTGGGAGCATCTCCTCAGCACGACTGATAGCTTTATCGAGTGTTTCAAGTAATTCTTCAAAGGGGATTCTTTCTAGTGTTGTGGAGAAAAGACTCTCGTGACTTCCGATTATCTTAAAACGACCTTCAATTTCTTGAAGGACAACAGCGACGGTTTTCTCATCGCGAAGTAAAAGCGCTAAGTAATAATTCGAAGGCGCTTTTTTGGCAAAAATTGAGGGCACGGGCAGTTTCATAAATTAATTAGGATTAACAATGCCATAAATACGTTTCATTCCTTTTCCTAAATTGTCTTGCTTTATTATCTTAAATGATTTCAGCTGCCCTGTAAAATCCACGTGAGGCCCGCCACAGAATTCAATCGAATAAGCATCTTTGTATGACTTAGTTGTATCTCCCATAAAGTAGATTTTAGATTTCTCACCATACGTATCCATAAAAAGACCAATTGCTCCCATATCATAAGCTTCCTGAGTAGGGATCAACTCAAAATGAACGGGTAGATTTTCTTGAATTTTTTCATTTACGATCTTTTCGACTTTCTTGATCTCCTCATCGGTTAATTTTCGATCAAAGTTAAAATCAAAACGTACACGTTCAGGTGTGATATTGGAACCACTTTGGTGAACTGAGTTACCAAGGACGTCTCGCAATGCCTGATGAAGGAGATGAGTTGCAGTGTGTCCCATGATAGTCATCTCCGAATGGTCGGCAAGTCCTCCCTTAAACATCCCTGCGCTTGCCGTACGTGAGAGGTCTTTGTGTTTATTGAGTGCTTCTTGGAATTTAGCCTTACTAACCAGCTTTCCTCGTTCTTTTGCAAGCTCCTCAATAATCTCAAAAGGAAAACCATGCGTTTGATATAGATCAAATGATATTTCATCCAGGCGTTCGAGATTCTTTTCTAGCTCTTTAAGACCTCTCTCCAAGGTTTTAGCGAATTTACTTAATTCTTCATCTAAAAGTGGGAAGATTTTGTTTCTCTCCTCATCTCTTGTGAAACGGTCATCAATTTTTTCTTCAGTCTGTAAGACTGCATCACAAATTACTTGGAAAGAGCTGACTGGTGGAAGTTCTCCTTGGAGTTGGTGCATCTTTACAGCTGCCCTTCGTAAGAGACGACGCAACACGTACCCTTGTTCTTTATTGGAAGGAATAACTCCATCAATCATCAAAAAGGTAGCTGCCTTCAGATGATCAGCGATAATTCTAAGAGATGCTTGGACAGTATGGTCACTATATGACCTATCCGTGACTTCCTCGATAGTGGCAATAATATTGCTATAAAGATCTGTCGTAAAGACGTCTGGGTTATGATTTTTGGCTGCTGCTAGACGCTCTAAGCCTCCACCAAAGTCTACATTCTTCTGAGGTAATTCTTTAAACGAACCATTTTCTTGTTTGATATATTCCATAAAGACTGAGTTACCAATCTCCATAAATCTTCCGCAATCACAATTAGGATGACAATGTCTCCCATATGCTTCATTGTGAGGAGTTCCGAAGTCATAGAATACTTCTGAGTCTGGTCCACCGGGTTCGCCTGAAGGCATATTCTCAGGAACGCCTGATCGACTCCACCAATTCTTCTTTACTCCATAGGTGAAAATTCGTCCTCCCTGCATTCCGTGTTCTTCAGCGTCACTGACAACTGTTGCATTAATATTGTGCTTTGCAAATAATTTTTGCCAGATATCAATACTCTCATTATCTTTGTGAATTGTTTCGTTTCCCGCAAAGACAGTGACGTAGAGCTTTTCAGGATCGAGACCAAGGCCTTTCTCATCATCAGTTAAGAACGTAAAAAACCACTGAAGCTGTTCTTTCTTGAAATAATCTCCCAGGCTCCAGTTACCAAGCATTCGAAAAAAAGTTGTATGACGATTATCGCCAACTTCTTCGATGTCTTGTGAACGAAGACAATTTTGTACATTGACGAGTCTCTTTCCCGAAGGATGAACTTCTCCTAGAAGGTAGGGAATAAGAGCCTGCATACCACTGCTTGTAAAAAGAGTGGTTGGATCATTAACTAAGACTAAAGGGGAGTTAGCAATTCTTTGATGACTACTTTCTTCAAAAAAGGAAAGGTAGCGCTTTAAAATTTGTTCAGCTTTCATTGTGCGTATTATTATACATTATTGTAGGATGAGAAATATAAGGCTAATTTACCGACTTTCGGGTATTGACAGTAGGGAGTATCCTATGGTATAAACAGTAAGGTAATTCCCGATTACAGATGCAAGGGTTGATCCCCTTTGCGTCTTTTGTTGTTTATCCTGACCTGCCTTATTGACCATTCCGATGCCTAAGAAAAGTAAAGAAACCAACATTAAACGCCATATCTGGGGTAAAGAGTATTCTTCATTGCCTGAGTTAGATTTATTGGCAGTTCAGCGAGCTTCTTATCAGAGTTTTCTTGATAAGCAGATCGGTGAAATTCTTCAAGAGGTTTCTCCTATCGATGATTTTACAGGTAAGAACTGGAGCCTCACTTTTAAAGAATACCGCATTGGTCAACCAACAAACACTCCAGAAATAGCTCTCAACAAAGGTCTTACTTTCGATTCACCCCTTTATGTTAAGATAACTCTTACTAACCTTCGTACTAATGAAACTCATGATGCAGAAGTTTTCTTAGGAGATATTCCCCAGATGACAGATCGGGGGACTTTTATTGTTAATGGTATTGAGCGTGCAGTGGTTAGTCAGATTGTTCGTTCTCCTGGTGTTTTCTTCACAGCAGCTCATGATCCAGCTACAGGCAGAACTATCTACTCCGCAGAAATCAGACCTACGCATGGTTCATGGCTTGAATTCTCAACCACTCGTTATGGAACAATCACCGTAAAAATTGATCGCCGCCGAAAGTTCTTAGCTACTACATTTCTTAGAGCAATTGGAATTTCGGCAAACGAATCTATTAAGGAAAAGTTTGCAGCAGTTGAAGGAGATCAAGAAGATTCACTTATCGCAGCAACACTTCAAAAAGACGAGACTGGCAGTGAGACAGAAGCAATTATTGAGATCTTTAAGAAGATGCATCCTGGAGAGCCAGTTGTTTATGACAAGGTTCGTGAGAATTTCATGAACCTTTTCTTTAATAACAGAAGATATGACTTAGGAGCAGTTGGCCGCTACAAGATGAATAAAAAGCTTCGTGAAGTTGAAGGCTTTAATCCTGAGGAGGATCGTGTCCTTACCGTTGATGATATTGTTGCCACCATCAACTACTTAATAATGCTCAACCAAGGAAAAGGTATGGTAGATGATATTGACTCTTTGGCTAACCGAAGAATTCGTAGTGTAGGAGAGCTAGTAGCGACAAATGCATTCCGTGTAGGGGTACTTCGCCTTGAGCGTTCAATTAAAGAACGTATGTCTCTTATGCAGCCAGATATGCCTGTAACAGTTGCAAATCTTATTAATGCTCGTCCAATTATGGCTGCAATTAATGAATTCTTCCGCACATCACAGCTTTCAACTATTCTTGATCAGACCAACCCACTTTCAGAAATTGATAATTTGAACCGTCTTACTGTTATGGGAGCGGGAGGAATTTCTCGAGAGCGCGCAGCCTTCTCTATCCGTGATATTAACTCATCTCAGTATGGCCGTATTGATCCTATTAGAAGTCCTGAAGGTCCAAATATCGGACTTGTAACCTACATGGCTCTTTACTCTCATGTAAATCAATTTGGCTTCTTAGAAGCTCCATACAGAAAGTTAGCTAAAGAAAAAAAAGGTAATAAAACTATTGTTCGTCTCACAGATGAGATTGAATATATGGATGCAGATGACGAGAGAGTTAAATATATTACTCACGCATCTATCAATATTAATGAAAACGGTGAGATCGTTGATGATCGTATCCCAGTTCGTTACAAGGGAGAGTTTATTGAGGTAGATAAAGAGCTTGCTGAGTATATTGACGTTGTCCCACGCCAAGTTGTGGGAACTAGTGCATCTCTTATTCCGTTCGTTGCTCATGATGAGGCTAACCGTGCTCTCATGGGAACCCACATGCAATGTCAGGCAGTCCCACTTGTTAAGCCAGATAGTCCAATTGTAGGAACTGGTATGGAAGCTTCA
>JBDHUU010000046.1:0-7210 GCA_039809285.1 Candidatus Levyibacteriota bacterium | reverse complement strand
TGTTGGGCCATTACTAGGAGGAGCCATTGCGACTATCTCAATTCCTTTAACTTTTTTAACAGGAAGTATTCTTATCTTGTTCTGCTTTTTCCTTTCATTTAGAGTCCTCAAGCCAGGCTTAAAGAAAGAATCTGCTTTTTAGAAATCTTTTATAGGTATATACTAAAGTTGTGCTAGTTCTTCTTATCTTTGCTTTTTTGTCGGGGCTTGTTACCATTCTTGCTCCTTGCATCTGGCCGCTTCTTCCGATTGTTTTATCCTCAAGCGTTTCAGGTGGAGGAGGGCATCGGAGGTCACTTGGGATAACTCTTGGGATCATGGTCAGTTTTACCATTTTTACTCTTTTTATTTCCTATATCGTTACGTTGTTTCACATTGATCCAAATATCCTAAGAATTATTGCAGTTATGGTCTTGATAACTATGGGAGTCCTCATGATTATTCCAGGGTTTGGTACCATTCTTGAGATCGGATTCAGTAGAATGAGTGGTGTTTTTGGTAGATCGGGGAATGATTCAGGATCGGGTTTTGGATCAGGATTTATCGCTGGATTGTCACTCGGGATTGTCTGGTCTCCTTGTGCCGGGCCCATCTTGGCAGCTATTGCAACACTTGCTGCAACAGGACAGGTCTCACTTCAAGTTTTGTTAGTGACTCTTGCCTATGTAAGTGGTGTAGGAATTCCGCTTTTTATCATCGCACTTCTTGGACAGAAGTTTTTAGCAAACTCACGAAAGCTATCTCCCTTTACAGGCAGAATTCAGCAGGTATTTGGAGTCATTATGATTTTAACTGCTGTTCTTATCTATACAAATAAAGTTCAAGATTTTCAGCTAGCGCTTGTTGATCGTTTTCCAGTACTTAATACAGTCTTTAATGGGTTTGAGACTAATTCAGCTGTCTCAGATCAGCTAAACAAACTCCGTAATACTACCTCTCAGCAAATAGAATCAAGTGATCTCTTTAATGTGACACCGCAGACAGCACCAGAGTTTCGGGGAATTAATCAGTGGCTAAATAACCCTAATGGGAGTGGGCAAGATAGTAATCCATTATCAATGGGTGAGCTAAAAGGAAAAGTAGTACTTATCGATTTTTGGACATATACCTGTATCAATTGTATTCGGACGCTCCCTTTTGTGACAAGCTGGTATGACAAGTATCACGATAAAGGTTTTACCGTTATCGGTGTGCATACACCTGAGTTCGCATTTGAAAAAGAAACTGGAAATGTACTATCTGCCATAAAGCGCTTTAACATCCACTATCCGATAGCTCAGGATAATGATTACGGTACGTGGACTGCATACAGCAATCAGTATTGGCCAGCAGAATATTTAGTCGATGCGAAAGGTATGGTTCGAAGAGTTCATTTTGGGGAAGGAGAGTATAGTGACATGGAAAAAGCCATCCAGCTATTATTAAAAGAGAATGGTGCAAGTGTTTCATCAAGTCTTGTTAGCATGCCAGATAAGACTCCAATTGGTCAAATCTCTCCCGAGACATATCTTGGTTCAAAAAGGATGGAGTTTTTAGCGGGAAGTAGTGCTGTCACAAATGGAACTCACCATTTTCCGCAAGTAAATTCAATAGAGTCAAATCACTTCGCTTTTGCGGGTGAATGGAATGTTTTTGATGAATACTCACTTTCTGGAAACGATGCAGCGATTAGTTATAATTTTTATGCCGGAGATGTGTATTTAGTAATGGGGCCACCAACTGGGAAGAAAGCAGAGGTAAAAGTCTTACTCGATGGAAAAGTCGTTGGTGAGGAAGCTTCCGGAAAGGATGTTAAAGATGGAATAGTAACAGTTGACTCGCAGCGTCTTTATAGTTTGATTGACCTTCAAGGAAGAACAGAGCAGCATACACTTACTCTTCAATTTTTAACATCGCAAACAGGAGTATTTGCGTTTACATTTGGAAACTAAATTTACTTTTTTCTCTTTTTCTTACTTCGCCTTATTAGCTCCTTTTCGTAGTTATCATGGATAGATTTAAATTGCTCCTGGAGCATTTTTAACTCTTCATCTGGTATATCTTCAATATTTACAAAACTATTACGGGCTCCCTTGAGAGATCGCAACAATTCATCCAATTTTACCTGTTCGGCTCTTGAATCACGATTTTGAGTATTTTGGATAAGAAAAACCATAAGAAAAGTAATGATGGTGGTACTCGTATTAATAACTAACTGCCATGTATCTTGGAAATGAAAAAATGGGCCTGATATTGCCCAGGCGATAATGAGAAAAAGGGCAGCCATAAATGCCCATGGGCTTCCCATAAGTAGTGAAATACGGTTAGCTATTTTGCGAAAAATCTCATTCATATGATAAATGGAATCAGTGCTTTTGTCCGTTTTTTATAGGCAGTATAGGCTTTAGGAAAGTGTTCCATAAGTAACTCTTCTTCCTGTTTAATTTTATAAACAAAGAAAGCGATAACAATTACGGTGATAATAAGACTTCCTAACGACTGAAAGACTAAGAACGTTCCGATTGCCATCGATGATACACCAGTGTAAATGGGATGTCTAGCGTATGTATAAATTCCATCTGTCTTTAGCTCATGATCTTTTTTAATATCAATATTACTACTCCAGTTATTACTAAGTGTATGTCTCGCAATGATTGCTACTACTAACCCGATAAGAGTAAGAAGTACTCCTAATATTTGGATACCATTACATTCAAGCCATGTATTGTCGCAAGGAAGAAGATGAAAAGGTGAAGATGGTTCGGGTGAGTTAAAAAAAACGACAAAAATTACAACAACCCAAGGGACTAGCCAACGAATTTTGCTGAAATCTGCTTTAGTTTTTTTGGTTTTTTTTACTTTTCTCCAGGAGACAATCCAGTAAAGAAGAAATACTCCCCAGCAGACTAGTACTATTGTCTGTGCACTTACCATAAAGTAGTATTTTACAAAGGTGATGTAAGAAGAAAGTAAGGCGAAATGAGTATTGGTAGGTAATTGCATTACGCGTCTATTTGATGTATAACCAAGTTACTCATCAATTATGTCGAAAAATCTGAGAGTCATTACAGTTGTATTAGTTGTACTTTTGGGAGGAATAGCCCTTTTCCAATTCTCCCATACTACATCTTCTCCGATTGTTCCGTCTCCTACACCCATTTCTTCAGAAAGAAGTGTTATCTATAAAGGTACGAGTCCATGCGCTGATTGTCCGGGAATTGATGTAGAACTTACTTTAAAGAGTAAAGATCAGTTCACCGACATGGGAACGTTTACTCTTAAACAAACATATCAGGATCGTGATGTAAAGCCTTTAGAGACCACTGGTAACTGGACGGTAGATCGCGGTTCTGCTACCGATCCTGATGCCACTGTCTATGTATTGGATTATGATAAAAGAGATCAGCTACAGAATTACTTACGAATAGATGATAAGACTATCCGTTATTTGTCCCAAGACAAAGAAGAACTTCCTTCTCCTTACGACTATCTGTTAAAAGCTCAGTAAGATAGCTCATACTTACTCTTTACCTTTACCTTTTCTCATCAATATCTACTCACTCGGTTGAGCCGTGGCATTTGCTATAATTAACCTCATGAAGTTGAAGATTAAAGAGCAGTCTGGCATGATGAAGGTAGTTATAGCTGGTACTGCACTCATCATTTTTATACTACTAGTTCAGTTGTTTCGTTCGCATATGTCTGCAAAAAAAACATCATCTCCTACTCGCTCTATCTATATAGGAGCGTGGGTACAGGGTTTGTGGGATGAAAATACTAAAGACCTGCAGGTACAAAAGCTTAAGGACTTTGAAAAATTAGTTGATAAAAAAATGGCTATTGCGCACGTCTATAGAGGTTGGGCTGAAATCTCGAATGAGAACTTTATACACGAACTTAGTCAACTAAGTAATTCGGGTTGGATGCCTATGGTAAGCAGTAATCCCTATTTTTATGAGGAGTGTCGGCAAGAAGGGGTTCCACTTTATGCAGTAATCGCACAAGGAAGTTGTGACAGCTTAATGCGTGAGATTGCTCGCACTTTTAAAGCATATGGGAAGCCAGTACTATTTCGTTTTGCATGGGAAATAAATATCCCTACCCTTCCTTGGAGTTTGGAGATGACAAAGAGCACAACAGGGGACTATATTAGTGCATGGAGGCGCTTCCACACTATCATGAAAGAAGAGGGAGCTAGTAATGTTAAATGGGTATTTTCACCCAATGTTAAATCTCATGCTGAAGATCTCTCCTACCAAACAATTTATCCAGGGGATGATGTCGTTGACTGGGTATCCCTTGATGGATATAACTGGGGGACAACTAAGGATTGGAGTAAGTGGAGCAGTTTTGAGGAAATTTTTAAAGATTCATACATGGAGATGGTTTCAATTGCGCCAGACAAACCGCTTATGATTGCAGAAATTAATTCTGCAACAGTTGGAGGGGATCAATCCGAATGGTTAGCGGATGCACTAGGGACACAGATTCCTACCAATTATCCTCATATTAAAGCAGTTGTTCTGTTTAATGAAGATAAGACGAGTCTTGATGGGGTAGATTGGAGGATAGAGAATTCTCACAAATCAATTGGTGTGCTGCGATATCTTTTTGAAAATAACCCCGTATATAGCTCATCATTTAAATAATTAGTCTTATATTCTTATATAAGAAGATTGTTCGTTGACGTATTGATCAACTTATAGTATACTTCCACTTCTGAGCCTGAGTGGCTCATTTTTATTTAGATATGCGAAAAGTATCATTTACTCGTCCATTTACAGTTGAAAAATCTAATGAAATGACAGGCTGGCAAAAGGCTTCTTTCTTAGTACTCGTTGTTTTAGCACTCTATTTTGCTTTTAGATATGTCAGCTGGTGGTTTGAGCCCCAACATATTCCTTTTAACTACGTTAACTCCAATCTTTATGTTAATTTATCTCTTAACATAGTGCTTTTCGCTATTTTGAGTTTTGCTGTATTTGCGGGACTTTTCATTAAGATGGCAAGTTGGGTAACACTTCTTTCCATGTCTACACCAAAATATGTAAAACCGCAGCGTGGTCTAAAAGTAGCATTTGTCACGTGTTTTGTGCCTGGAAATGAGCCAGTCTCGTTACTACGAAAGACATTAAAAGCAATGACAGAAGTAGATTACCCGCATGATACCTGGGTGCTTGATGAAGGCGATGACGCAAAAGTTAAGAAGCTTTGTAAAGAACTGGGTGTCAATTATTTTACGAGAAAAGGTAGTAAAAAATACAATGCTCCATCTGGTACGTTTCGTGCTCGCACCAAAGCCGGTAACCTTAATTCATGGAGAGATAGATATGAGAAGAATTACGATATCGTAGCTCAAATAGATATGGATCATGTTCCAGAGAAAAACTACTTCACCAAAACACTCGGATACTTTCAGGACGTACACGTAGGATTTGTAGGAATGCCACAAATTTATAAGAACATGAAGAATTGGATTGCTAAAGGGGCAGCCCAGCAAACATATTTCTTTTATGGACCAATTCTTAAGGGACTGTATGGATCAGATATTCCTTTTCTTATCGGTACGAGTCACATCTATCGAGTAGAAGCGATGAAAGAGATTGGCGGCTACACAACAGTTATTGCAGAAGACCATATCACGGGTCTTTATATGCATGGTAGGGGATGGAAGAGTGTTTATGTTCCTGAAATTTTGGCGCGGGGAAATGGTCCTACCAGTTGGGCGAGCTTTTTCAACCAGCAAATGAGATGGAGTTATGGAATGTATGAAATTCTGTTCTATCATTCATTCCGTCTCCTTACTAAGTTACCATTACTTCAAAGAATTAACTATTTCTTGCTTCAATTGTATTACTTTACTGGTCTTGCGACATTTGTCGGAAGTCTTTTACTTATGCTTTATTTCCTTACCGGTCTTACGCCAGCTAACGTTCCTCTTCAGGACTGGATTTTCTATGCAGGTCCATCAATGATAATTAGTATTGTCCTTCAGTGGTTCATGTTCAGATTTCATATCGATCCTAAGAATGAGCCTAAAATTAATATACCAGGAATACTTGTCGGTATTGGATCAAGTATGGTTTTTGCAAAAGCATTTATTATCTTTGTTTCTGGTCGACGCCACCAATACCTAGTAACTCCTAAAGATGCTATTGACGCTGCACCGGAATCTTCATTCGTAAGGACATTTACTTTCCACAATTTTGTAGGAATACTGATGCTTGTATGTCTTAGTATCGGATTTTATCTTCACAATACATCGTATCTGTATGTTTTCTGGGGGACGGTATTTGTTATGAGTATGCTTGCTATCTTTATGAGTAATTACTACACATTTTATATAAAGGCACTCAAAACAACAGGAAAAGTACTCTTGGCACCATTTCAAATTGTATTATTCCCAGCTCGTCAACTCGCACGGGTCTCAGCCCTTTTCTCCTTCCTTTAATTTTTTTCTGATCTAACAATTCAATCATTGAAACTGAAGAGTAATGGGAGTATACTCGCGCCATGAGGCCGGAAGGACAAATTAGAAATTTTCTCGGGGTCTTTGATGCATTCCCTGCAGGTACTCCTATCTCGCTTGATTCACAAAAAGGTGAATGCACAAGGACACTTTATTATAGCTTGGATGAGAAGAATCCATTAGATGAAATTTCGCTTGACCAGAAGCCACTGTTAATTTCAGACCGAAGTACTATTCTTCAGACAGATCCAACTGTTTTTACACTTTATAATTTAATGGAAGTGAAAGTTCCGGGATCAAGAACAGTTGTTGAAAAGCTTGTTAGTCCTTCTGTCGAAGAAGGAGCTAGCTATTTGGCACATATTGAGCCGGGGCTAGATAGATCTCAAGTTGCACAGATAAACTCATTGGATGAGGAGACTAAGGCAGCTGTACTTAATGATATAATCGAACATTATCCCAAATTTGTCATAGCTCAAGGAAAGATTGTAGAAGGATATTTAGGAGAAGAGCGAGCATTCGTCAATTCTTCAATGGTTGAGTTCGCTCCTAGATTATTTGATGGTTTTGCCAAACCATACTTAGGTGAGAAAGATGGTCAATCGGTGTGGAAAATTGCTAAGGAATATCCACAGAAAGAAGAACATGAACGAGTAATTGTATCTTTTGGACTAGATTACAGTATTCCAGCGAGTAATCAGGAAGAAATGAATCAAAGGGAAGATGAATTCGTAAAGGCAATGGAATTAAAAGGACAAGATG
>JBDHUU010000045.1:0-7254 GCA_039809285.1 Candidatus Levyibacteriota bacterium | reverse complement strand
TGATCTGTCATTCCCATAACGAACTCCTGTGTAGCGAGCTAAATTAGATGAAACCTCTGCTGTCTGAATGATGTAGTAGACCTCAATTGCATAAGGAGTGTGGGGAAGTGAGACATCAATAAGCTCAGCTCCTTCCTTTTCATACCATGCAAGAGTCTTTTCGATCTCTTCCTTAACTTTAGAATCCAGCCCTTCGATAAAATACTCTTGAGGGACTCCAATCCTTAATCCTTTAACACCTTTATTTATATTTTTAGTGTAGTCCGGAACCGAAACGGGAGGAGTCGTCGCATCCATCTTATCGTGCCCTGCAGTAACCTGGAGATATATAGCACTATCCTCAACTGTCTTAGTAAAGTGACCGATACTATCAAGAGATGATGCCATAGAGATTACTCCATAGCGACTCACCCTTCCATAGGTTGGCTTAAGGCCTACCACGTTACAGAAAGATGCAGGAAGCCTAATAGACCCTCCAGTATCTGTCCCAGAGGCCGCCAGAGCCAAATCGGAGGCCACTGCAACCGGTGAGCCACTACTTGATCCTCCAGGAACAAAACTAGTGTTGTAGGGGTTTTTGGTTGGTCCAAAGTCAGAGTTTTCCCCACTTGAGCCATGAGCCCATGCATCTAAGTTGGTTTTGCCTACTAATACAGCACCTGCGTCTTTTAAGCGTTTAACAACAGTGCCATCATACTGAGCTTTGTAGTCCTCCAAGACGTAAGAACCAGCTGTTGTTCGAATGCCTTTCGTCTGAAATAAATCTTTGTGTGCAATAGGAATGCCAAGGAGAGGAGTTGATTCTCCTTTGGCTAGTCTGGCATCAGCAGTCTCAGCATCTTGAAGAGCTTGTTGCTTGGTAACAGTCAAAAAGGCATTAAGAGTATCGTTATATTTTTTAATATTCTCAAGGTAAGAAGAAGTGAGCTCGACTGAGGAAATTTCTTTATTGTCGAGCTTTTTTCTCGCTTCCGTAATGGTAAGATTATTCATTCTCGAGTACTCCTTTTACTGCAAAAAATCCATTGTTCTTAGTATGTGCTTGAGATAAGGCTTCCTCTTGGGTAAGCGAAGGTCGAGATTTATCTTCGTCCAGTACATTTTCAAGCCCTGTTACTTGACTTGTTTCCATAACACCTGTTGTGTCGACTTCATTTAGACGTTCAATATAAGAGAGGACACTTGAAAGCTGAGACTCAAATTTGACTTCTTCGTCTTTCTCGATTGTCAAGTTGGCCAGTTTAGCAACGTGGGAGATATTAATTTTCATGAGGGTATTATACGCCAATGCGTAGCCGCCTCGCAATTGCCTCATGAGCTTGAATTTCTAGGCTGTCATCAAGCTCTTTAAGAATTATGTTTTGTCCGTATTTTTTCTTAAGAGCACAAGAGAGCAACCAGTCGGAAATTTTTGGATTTTTAGGGAGGAGGGGACCATGGAAGTAACAACCAATCGCATTGTTATAGATGACTCCTTCTGTTCCATCTTCACCGTTGTTGCCATACCCTTTAATAATTTTTGCAAATGCTTTTGCATTCTTTCCTAGTTTTGTTCTACCGCCATGATTTTCAAAGCCGACAATTGTCGTGACCAGGTCTGGCAATTCAACCTGAGCGACGACGTTGCCAATGAGTCGTGGCTTTTTAGGGCCTGGATGTTTGGATACCATATCAAAAATACCTAATCCATCGATCCTTTTGCCCATCGCCGGTTCGTAGTACTTACCCATAAGTTGAGGCGCTCCACAGACAAAGAGAGCCGGAGTACCAGCGTTTATTAGCTCCTTAATTACGCTTCCTTTGTCCCCCTTAAGATCTTTCATGACGATTTCTTGTTCTAAATCCTGTGCACCGCCACCAAAGACAATGTCGGCTTTTTTGAGCTCAATTGATTTAGTTTCAGGAGTAATTGAGAGTATTTCTGTTTCAATTCCTCGCCATTCACAGCGCTTCTGAAGTGTGATGATATTACCACGGTCTCCATAGGTACTCATAAGATCAGGATACAACCAAGCAATGATTACTTTTTGTTTTGTCATAATTACAGAGACGACTTGTCTATAGTTTTTGCAACTCCTAGGATTACCGGAACTTCATCAGGTGCTTGATCAAAAGCAAGAACATAGGCTGTTGCTCTTAAATGTCCTTCTAAAATGATAGCTGATTCAGGTCCTTTCTTAGTGACTAGGATGAGGTGGGGAAAGGTAATCCCATTTCTGACTGCTTCGGCCGCTTTGTAAAAAGGCTCATTACTTTGGTTGAATACAAGTCTGCCAGCTTTAATAGTATCGATTGCATCTTTGACTTTACGGCTCCCCCCAGTGATTTCAGTCCAATAGCTATACTCGATGTAGCGTAAGTCAAATAAAAGTTTTTTAGGTATAGTGGTCTTATACCAGTTGACAGTGTCGGGGAATTGAGAAAAAAGCATTTCTTTTGTAGAGTAGCCGCGATGATGAGTGAGAATCTTCTTGCGAAGATCATTTTCTTTTTTGTTCTTAAGATTGGGAGACGTAATTATACTTTTATCAACATGAAGCTCATCTAAGATTTTAGTAATATTCTCGCCAAAACGGGTCGAATCAAGTTCCCCTCTGAGAAAAGTTGCAACCATTTCATTCTCGCTTATTCGTTTCATAAGATTTTCTTGCCGACTAAGAGCTTTCTGACATCAAGCATAGCAGTATAGGTGGGGAGGATAAATAATGTCTCCTCAGAACTTGTTTTTGAAAGAGCGTGTTTTACTGCATGTGATATATCTGGTTCAATAGCAAAATGCAGTTCTGCATACTTCAGCCTTAAAGCTAAGTCATAGGTTCTATCACCGCATACCGTGAGGTTACTGTCGTGTCCTGCTAGTTTTTCAAAATCTACATCCCAAATCCAGGAGACATCAGTGCCGTCAGCTATCCGGTCGTTGAGGATAATGAGGATGTTTTTTGCTTTAAGTTCCATAACAGTTCTTATTGTCTGGTTAAAGCCGGCAGGATTCTTAGCGAGAATTACTTCGACTTTTTTACCCTCTATCGTTAATTTTTCTTGACGGCCAAATGCCGGCTGAAAGCTCGACAAATTTTTTTGAACCAGATCAAGATTATTGCCTAGTTTTAATACTGTTAGTACTGCTGCATGAGTGTTGTAGCGATTATAGAGTCCATCTAGAGGATAGTGAGAAAGTGTAGAAAATACCTCTTGAGGATGTTCAAAATCGTTATGTGGACAACTCCACTCACCTAAGTGGGAATAGTATGACTTCTTATAGAGTAGCTTTGACTTACAAATGGGACAGTAGGTAGAGTCAGATGCATGATCAAGTGACTTACTGCCTTTTTCATTCAAGCCAAAATAGCTAACATGTTGTTGTATATCCTTACCCAAAAAAGCAATTTGGGGATCATCTGCATTAAGAATAAGACGAGTTGAGGAAGGAAGTGTTGCTATCGCTTCTTTCCACTTTCTGGAAATAGTATTGACTTCACCATAGCGATCGAGTTGGTCGCGGAATAAATTGAGCATGATGACTACATCAGGAGTAACTTCTTTACAGGCATAAGGAAAGGCATTCTCATCCACTTCAAAAAGAGCATAGTCTGCATGGATTCTGCCTTTAAAATCGCTGTTAAGAAGGAGAGTTGAGGCAATGCCATTAATAAGGTTCGCACCTGATGTATTCTGAATCACAGTTTGTCCGTTAGATTTTAATAAGTGGGAAAGAAGAGCTGTAGTTGTCGTCTTACCATTGGTTCCGACAATAAAGATGATCTTTGTTTGTGATTTTTTGAGAAGGTTCTTAATAAAGTGCGGATTCGCCTTAAGCGCAATATGTCCGGGCCAGGTTGAGCCATTGCCTAGATTTACAGCTTGAATAATTTTGGAGAGAAGTTTGCCCTGATGGATCAAAAGTTGGTTTCTCACAGCAGTTACATTTCTCGCAAAATTTTTATTCGTTCCTCAATGGGAGGATGCGTATTAAAAAGGGAAGATAGCCACGCTCCAGCCTCTTTCCCTTTAAAGGGATTCACAATATAGAGATGAGCAGTTGCAGCTGTTGCGGTTCGAGTAGGACGGGGATCGCTTGATATTTTTTCTAACGCACTTGCCAACCCTTCAGGATATCTTGTGAGAAGAGCCCCTGAGGCATCAGCCAAAAATTCTCTCTTTCGAGAAATGGCAAGCTGAATAAGCGTTGCAATAAGAGGGGAAAGGATGGCAAATACAATCCCCAGAATAAGAAAAATACCATTGCCCCTATTATCATTGTCATCTGAATTCCTAAACCATAGACTTCTCATAAACATGTCGGCAAGAATGGCTACAAAACCTACTAAGATAGCAACAATTGCCATGACACGAATGTCATAGTTCTTAACGTGTGACAATTCGTGAGCTATCACTCCTTCTAATTCAGTCTTATTTAGCCTTTCTAGGATTCCTGTTGTACAGCAGACGACAGCGTGTTTAGGGTCACGACCTGTTGCAAATGCATTGGGTGAGGGGTCTTTGGAGATATAAATTTTAGGCATGGGCAGTCCGTCAGCTATCGTTAAATTTTCGACAATTCGAAAAAGCTCTGGATTATCTGCCTCTTTTATTTCTTGAGCATTTGCTGTAGCGAGTACTAATTTATCTGAGAAATAGAAACTCCCAACTGAGCTGACGATTGCGAAAATAAAAGCAATTATTGCGTAGGACGGCGCCAGACCGCCTGATGCCTTTCCATAAACAAACCCCAGTGTTGTTATAAACAACACAAAAAGCAGCATAATAAAAATAGTTTTGCGCTTGTTACTCCCAACCGCATTATAAATATTCATACTGAAACGTTAAAAACTTACCTTTACTGGCTGACGTTCACTTTCCGTTGCCGCGAAGAACTCTGCGGGTTTAAATCCAAACATATTGCCAATGATATTACTTGGAAAAACGCTCAGCTTTGTGTTATAGGAAAGAACATTAGAGTTAAGAAACTGTCGAGAGTAGGCAATCTTGTCCTCTGTGTCTGTTAGTTCATCCTGCAATTTAGCAAAATTTTCATTGGCTTTAAGCTGTGGGTAACTTTCAGCAACCGCAAAAAGTGATTTTAGCGTTCCAGAGAGTTCATTATTTGCCTCAGCCTTATCCTTAGTTGTGTGGGCCTGCATGAGGCTAGTTCTAGCCTTAGTCACATTCTCCAAAAGTTCTTTCTCATGTTTAGCATAGCCTTTAACAGTCTCAATCAGGTTTGGAATCAGATCAGTACGGCGTTTGAGCTGTACATCAATATGGGAAAGTGCTTCTGAGATGCGCACTTTAGCAGTTACAAGGCTATTGTATGTAAGCCAAAAATAGACAAGAATTACTCCAAGAACAATAGCTAAAATAATATACAAATTCATTTAGTCACCTCCTTATTTCTTAAACCATTCGCTTAACACATTATACTCTTGCGCGTTTAAAATGTCATCTTTTGTAGCCCAGCCACGTCTTGCTACAGATACTCCATATTTCATTAAATCCATCTGAGAGACAGCATGGCTATCAGTATTGATAAATAACTTAATTCCCCTATCGACAGCTTGTCTGACAAGTGTGTCAGTGAGGTCAAGACGGGATGGAAATGCATTAATTTCTAAGGCTTTGTTTTCTGATTTACAAAAAGCAAAAACTTCTTTCCATTCCAGTTCGTATCCTGGACGTTCATTAATCAGTCTGCCTGTAGGGTGGGTTAATATTTTGGCTTTTGGGTGACTCAGTCCTTTAAGGACTCTTTTAGTCATTTCCGATTTACTCATACTAAAGACACTGTGAATTGAAACAAGTGTGGCATCTAAAAGAGAGAGCGCTTCGTCATTAATAGCGAGAGATCCATTAGGAAGAATATCTGTCTCGAGTAAAGAAAATATACGAATACCTTTGTTACTCTTATTTAGTTGTTCAATTTTATTACTCCTTTTGAGAAGTAATTCATAAATCTGTTTGGTTGTATGTTTGGATTGACTGGGATTATGTTCAGAAAATCCAAGATATTTGTATTTAAGCTCATGTGCTTTTTCTATCATTGTTTCCATCGAATCTACACCCATGTCATGACTTGGCTCAATAGGAAAGCTTGAGTGAAGATGAAAATCTCCTTTAATATCCGACAGCTCAACCAATGTTGGTAATTTGTTTTTTTCTGCTAATTCAATTTCCCCTGTGTCTTCCCGCATTTCAGGCGGCATCCACTCAAGCCCCAATGCCTCATAGAACTTGACCTCATCATCGTATTGAACAAGCTCACTTGGATTAGATTTTTTTCTAATACCATACTCTGAAAGAGAGAGGCCTTTTTTTAATGCGTATTCACGAAGGTGAATATTGTGTTCTTTACTTCCCGTGAAGTGCTGGAGGAGTGAGCCAAAAGCAACTGGAGGCTGAACCATAAGGTCTACGTGCTTGCCTCCTGAAATGAGTAGGGAAGAAGTAGCTTCACCTTTTTCAATAACACGCTCTTTGTAGGGGTAGTCCGCAAAGTGCTGGAGTACTTTTTCAGGGTTTTTAGTAGCTACAGCAAGGTCAATATCTCCAATTGTTTCTTTACGACGTCTGAGGCTGCCTAATGGGTAGATTTTAAGAACATCGGGTGATTTTTCCATATAAGCAATAATTTTTTCAGCCAGCTCTCCAGCAAAGGGGAGTGTCATCCGAGACGTTTTGTTAACTCCTAATTCATATTCATTAATTGCTCTTAAAATGTCTGATTGGGATTTCTCTCCAAAGCCATCAAGTTCTGCTATTTTTTCGTTCTCAGCAAGCTTTTTAACATCTTGTATTACGGTTTTTTCATTCGTCAGCTTAAAATGTGAGACGAGACGAAAGGCTTTCTTTGGGCCAAAAGATGGAATATCCAAAAGAGGGAAGAGTGCTTGAGGAATATCTTCCATTACTGAGTCAAAATGCTTAACATGACCTGTCTTAACTAGCTCTTGTAAATGCTCTTGAATTGAGGGACCTACTCCAGTAATACTCTTAAGCCGACCTTCTTTAGCAAGATCACTCACTTCAGAGGTAGAATTTGCTATTGCATCAGATGCCTTCTGGTAGGCTATAATTTGAAAGCGGTATTTGGCTTCATTTTTAATAGCGTAGCTGGCTGCGACTTTGTGGAGGAGTTTGGCGATTTCACTGTTTGTCACAACTTCATCCTAACAGATCATTGACTAGCTAGCAATAATTTGGTACGATACGCGCCATAGCTGTCTTCAGTTGAGCTACACTCAGACTAAAGACTAGTTT
>JBDHUU010000044.1:0-7569 GCA_039809285.1 Candidatus Levyibacteriota bacterium | reverse complement strand
AAGTCTTTGTCGATCCTAATGACAACAACCGAGTTGATAGTGGAGAAAATAATTATGGGGGAAATCCTAATATAACACTCAGCAACCTTCCTGCCAATGCTCCAACTCCTATTGTTACTAACAACAACGACGGAACCTATTTAATAACAGGCCTTATTAATGGACAGTACACTGTCCGCTATAATGGACTGCCTTTAGGCTATATTATTAACAACCCTCGCAACGGTCCTCCTCCGTCATTCAATGCTGTTGTCGGGATAGGTGGAACTGACTGTACTGCGACTCCTACTGCACCAGATGCTACCTGTAATGCAGGCAGTATGCTTAATCTTAACTTTGCGATTAAAGGCGGAGAGCCTTGGTGGCAATCATATGGTCTGGACGTGAGATTCGACACTGGACTTAATAATCCTATTCCACCTGCTCCAAATGCAACGTGCCAAGGGCCATATGCATCAGTCCCTGGTAACTCGACAACACCAGGTGTTATCTTCTCAGGCAATATTAACCCATATTTCTGGAGAGGTGATTCTTCAACTAAAGGCTGGGTAGTCGGCAACTCTAGCTATAACGAACGCTTTTCAACAAGTTTGCTGAAGACATCGTATGGCTACATGCAGACCGTACTTGCCCAATCAAATATCTCACCGACTAATCTCTCAAGCTCTTGTCCACAGTTAAATAACTGTACGCTTCCTGCAAATCTTTCCCATGGTGTCTATATCTCAAATGGCAACCTAACACTTAATACCTTTACTGTCCCAGCAAACGGGAATTATGTCATCCTTGTTAATGGCAACCTTACCTTAAACGGCAATATCACAACACCAAATGGCTCAACAATTACCTTTATCGCATCTGGTGATATTCATGTAGGAAGTGGTGTAGGGACTACCACACCTACTTGCCCAGCTCCAGCTATCAGAACGGGAAATATTCAGGCATTCTTGAGTGCAGATAGGAGCTTTATTATTGATGGTGTATCAAACTGTCCCAATAATATCTCTGACAGACAGCTTTCAATTGAAGGATCTGTTGTAGTCAATGCTAGTCAAAATGGAGGAACTTTTGATAATGAGCGAGATTTGTGTACTAATAATATTAACTATCCATCCGTTAGTATTAAGGAAAGACCAGACTTCATTCTTAATGCACCAGACCTCTTGAGGGGCGCCAACTTCATCTTTCAAGAAATAGCCCCTTAGCGTGGTGAGCGGTTTCGGTACGGATAAGATGATCTATATTGATCGGCTAGAATAGCATCAATTTCATGTCCAAAACTCACTGAATCAATCTGATCAAGATAATGATACTCTGCTCCTATTTCTCCTTCTAGGACAGGATACTCTCTTCCATATGCTCTTCTAGGTACAACAAAATCTACTCCAAAGTCAGGACGAATGGCATCAGGCGACTTATAAGTAATTTCTCTGAAAGTTTTTGTATAACTAGCATACTGATCTCGATATTTGTCCTCATTAAAGGCCATTTTGTATTCAACCAACTTTAGAAGTTGTGGTTTACCATCATTGACACCTATAACCATCCCATCCGGAACAGTTACACCTAGTAACGTCTTAACACCATACGGGTGTTCTTTTTGTTGTTTACCCTGCATAAAGTCTGAAAAAAATGAAAAAGTTAGATCATCGGAAATCAATGTACCTTCCGCAACTGAAGGTCTATACAAGCATTGAGCAATATCCGCAAATGCTACTCCAGTAAAATCTGATCTTGCACCTTCAGCAGAAAGCCCACCTTCCCTTAGAGAACGGAGAGTATCTAATCTATGTCGACCTCGGGAAGTATTCTTATATTTACTTACAGCCTCATGAGTAGTTACTGCTGAGGCTACTTGCTGTTCACCATTTGTGAAAGGAATTGATGCTTGCTCCTCTAATATCTGAATAAGAAGTTGCTGTATGGGATCTAGACCTTCCTGGTCAATCTGATCGAGAAGCTCGCTAGCTGTTAAAGAAGATTGAGTAGACGTATCTACGTATAGCCTCACACCATTATGATGCTCTCGAGCTTGTCTATCCTGAGCCAAAACAGAGTTAATAAAGTCTAAACTTGCTATTTCACTACCAAAGAAACTTTTTTCTTTTCTTGACATGCCTGGAGTATAACAATTTTATTTTTTAACCTCAACTATAGTAGTGCCTACTAAAGCAACAACTTTTTTCTAAGTATATCAAAGGTATTATCCTATAGTTGACATGGTGTGCCTAGAAGTTTATAATTTTATTATTCAGTATCTGCTGATGCAGCATCATTAGCTGCGCACGTTAACATCCAATCTTTTGCAGATGGAAAATATGGCGTAAGCGCCAAATATTTCCCTCTCGTAGAGAAAGGATCATTCAGAAAGAAGTGGCCTATCACGTAACCAACCTGTAACTTCACTCAATTTCCAAGTTAACGAAAGGAACTAACGTGAGAACCTGTAACCAATGCGGCGAAATTCTCGCCGACATGCGTGGCTCGAAAAGCCACATGATGGGCGGACCTGCTTGGGAGTGTATGAACCCCAACTGTCCGCGGAACCGTCCGCGGAACAATTACCGGGACGATCAAGACCGAAAGGTCTGGATGAACCGCAATTCCGACGGGACAATCAAACAGTACAACCGGAAGAACGTCAATCCAGGATCGCCAAACTATGACGATCATGAGTACGTCAACACGGAGCAGAACCGAACGGGCTACAAGGCTCCCGACGAGTAGCCACGACTTCTTTTAGACGTGCGGAGGCGGCTGGAATCTAGCCGCCTCCAAACTTTGTTATAATAAAAATATGAATACAACACAAAAACTTAATTACTTAGAGTACCTGAAGAAAGTTAATTTATCTGAAAATACAAATATTAATTCAAAACAAATCGAGCAGATATTTATCTTATTAAGAGATGATTTTAAGAAAAGTAAGCTTACCTTCGATGACTTTTCAGCAATAAGCAATCACCTATATAAACAATTAGGTGTACTCACCTATGAGAAACATGAACACAGCTTTTCAAATTTAAATAAAATTCTTGAATGTGCAAGTGATCTCAATTATCTTGTACGCGGACCAAATAAGTTGCTCATAGGCAATCTTAAAGCTATTTTTGCCTACCCTCATTACAAAACTCAAACACTTGATGAAATAATTGCAGAATACACAGAAGAATATCCAGAATTCCCAATTGACAACTCGCTCACACCTGAAAACGCTCCACTAAAAGGATATGAATGGATAAGTGATGTAATGTATGACCTAGAAGCTCCAGAAGGAACCCAAGATGATATTGTTGATTTGATTAAAATTCAGGGATACAAACTTGGTACTCCTGTGACTCGAATGTCAGCATACAACCATCAAGGTCTTTATGCCCCTCTAAAAAGTAGCTTACGGTAGTGGGTATTTGGAGATAAAGGCTTTTACTTCTTTTCCTATTGCAGCGAGTTTTTTATTTTTATCTATTTCTGCTCGATATTTCTTCATAAGTTCTGAACGCTTCGCTTTATCATCAGCTGGCAACTCCATTCCTTTCACTTCGTCAATTGCATCGTTATACCACTTCGCAACACGTTTCATGTCCTTTTCCTTTAGTCCTCTTGTAGTAATTGCAGGTGTACCAAGCCTAATTCCGCTTGAGAAAAGAGGCGGCATGACATCTCCTGGAACTCCATTGTAATTAAGAACGATATTTGCTTTTTCTAGTGCAATTGCAGCTACTCGCCCATTTACTTTCTTATTTCTCAAATCAATTAAGATAAGGTGATTGTCTGTTCCTCCACCAACAAGCTCGAAATTATATTCAATAAGTGCTTTTGCTAATGTTTTAGCGTTGAGAACAATTTGCTCACCGTATTTCTTAAATTGAGCAGTTGATGCTTCTTTGAGAGCTACGGCAATAGCTGCTGTTTGATTGTCATGAGGTCCTCCCTGAAGGCCTGGGATAATTGCTGTCTCAATATGTTTAGGAAGATCAGGATTTTTCTTAAGCCCCTTTTGAGTCACCATGATGAGTGCTCCTCTTGGACCACGCAGTGTCTTGTGAGTAGTTGAAGTTACAATATGAGCGTATGGAACGGGAGATGGATGGACTCCAGCAACAATAAGACCTGTAATATGACTAACATCAGCCATTAAGTAACAGCCTACTTTGTCGGCAATTTTGGCAAACCGTTTAAAATCAATTGTCCGAGAATACGCAGTAAAACCACAAATAAGTAACTGAGGCTTCTCTTTTAGGACCTGCTTCTCTATCTCATCATAATCAAGCATGCCGTCTGTTGAGAGTGTGTAGTGGGCAAACTTGAACAAACGACCAGACAGACCCAAGGGATGACCATGCGTAATATGTCCACCTGACGACAAAGAAAGACCCATTAACTTCTCCCCATCTTTTAATACGGCAAAATAGACTGCTGAATTAGCGGGAGCTCCTGATAATGCCTGAACATTCACGTACGGTACACCAAATAACTTTTGCGCGCGTTCCTGTGCAAGAGACTCAACTTTATCTGCAACTGCGTTTCCTTGATAATACCTCTTCCCAGGAAACCCTTCTGAATACTTATTGGTAAGAACACTTCCGAGAGCTTCGATAATAGCGCTGGAAGCATAATTTTCTGAGGCGATCATTTCTAAAACGTCTTTCTGACGTTTTTCTTCTTCTTTGATGAGATTATAAATTTGTGGATCTGTTACTTTTAGCTGTTTCGACATCGGAATTTTGTCCAGTATACAGCTAGAGGTTTAGCCTGACAAGATAACAAAACAGATCATTATCTACACTTTAGTAGGTATTACTTTGCTTTTCATTCTGGAATACCCTATAATACTTCGACTGTGTCAGCCGAGAATCAACTCAACCATTTTATAGATACTGAATCTGAAAACCCTACCCAAGAACGGTTATGGGTACCAAGAGATGTGGATGTCATTACTATTTCAGGCCATCCAGGTACTGGTAAGACAGTTGTTGGCCAGCAGCTTGCAGAGATGTATGGCATGGAATATGTAAAAGTAGGCGATCTTTTTAGACAATTTGTACGTGAAACGTCTGGAAAGGAAGTTGTGGGATACACTCCCCGATCTGAGGAGATGGACCAAATGCTTGATGATATGCAACGCTTACTCATGCGTGATGCTCGAGCAGATGGAAGGAAAATTATCCTTGAAGGACGGCTTGCGGGAATTATCGCAACTGAGGAGCAAGAAAGAGCTCGTATGGATCACTTCCCTATCTCTCGAATTCAGCGGATTCTCTTTGTTGCTGATCGTGATGAACGTACACGTCGTGTCCTTAATCGTTATCCCAATTACTCTGAAGAGGAAGCTCGTAGGCTGACCAAAGAACGAGAGGAGAAAGATCTTGAGACCTGGAAACAATTCCATCCGTCTATAAAAGATGTAAAAGATATTTACGATCCACTGCTTAAAAATAATTCAGGCCTACCACGATTTTTCGATATTTGCGTTGATACAACAGATAGAAGTATTCCTGAAGTTAAGAATGTAGTCCACGAACGATTAGTAGAAAATGGTAGTATCGAAAGAAATGGTACTCAACACTCTATTCCTCTATCGGAGGATATATTTTTTGAGAAAAGTTAGGCCCTTCCGTGACCATTTCTTCCCCATTCCCTGCGAGCAGATTTTTCTTCAATGAGCTTCTCTATCATAGAGTCTGCTTCTTGGCGATGATCGTTACAGTAAAAAATCTGTTCAGCTGTAGCAAGTCCTCGTAGATCAAAATCTATTGTCCCAGTACTTGGATTATGACACTTTTCATTACCATCACTTAGTTCACACTCCCAACCAGATGCAACAATCTCAAAAGATTGTTGACCCAGTTGGCCTTCACCAAAATCTGACCTCAGGTGAGAAAGATCCTGTGGCGATAACCCTCTTTGAAGTGCGGGTTTCCAGCATTCATCGGTAACAAGTTTTCCGCAACGAAAAAGTGTACGAGATTCTTTGAGCGCAGTATAACCATAAGGAGCAAACCGAGGCTTCTCAGAAGAAGGTTGAGGAACAAATTCACTTTGTTTTTCTCGTTCCATCCCACCATTATATACTACAGGCCTAATTTGTCAAGAATAATTTTTATACGATTTAATTGACCAAGTATAAATCTTGAAAATATATATATAACTTGCATATAATACCTTTGCATGACTGAAGTAGGCACAGAACTTCCAACTCACGAAACCAACGAGAGTGAGAAAAATACTACCGAAATAGCTGATTTCCTATTTAAATCCTTTGCCACCGGCCAAGGCGACCCAACTGTACAAAGCCTTTTTATGGACTATGCCCATATTGTCCACCCTGAATGGAAAATTGATGACTCTAACAGAGAAAAAATTAGAGATCAAATTACTAAACGTGTCATGAGTTATCTTCGGTATGCCGATCCTTCTCCCAGCCAACCGCAGCCACCAAGAATTCTTCACCACAATGTAGACAAAAACGATAAAATTGGAGAAATTGATGATCAAGTAAAGAACTTAGAAAAAGCTCTCAACAATCCACAAGTAAAAGATAAAGAAAAACTTATTGGTGAAATTACTCTTGAAACAATTCGAAAAGATTTTCATTTCCTTTATGATGAGAAAACTGGTGAACCGAAAGCTCGGAAACGATCAAACCCTGAAACGATTATTGATACAAATGATCCTAAATATCGTGCTATTAATGATCCTTATCTAAGCTACCTTTGCTATTACGGACTTACCGAACAAAAAGGAGAAGGACCTAAACATACGTTTCATGATGAAACTCTAGATAAAGCATTTGCAGATGTAGGTAAGTATTTCTTCTCAGGAAAAATGAAAGAGTTAGATAGAGAAGATGATGCAAAGTTTGATAGGGTCATAGAAAGCTACAACCAACACCATCCAGAAAATCCAGTAACCTGGTAATTACCTTTCCAAAGTTACATAGATATACTTCAATCCTTCAACTTCCTTTTCTTCTCTCTCAATCTCATGAGTGAATCCTGAATAATCAGGAAAAAAGGCATCACCGTCGTACTCTTTGTGAACCAATGTTAAATAGAGTCGATCAACTAAAGGCATTGCTTCGGCAAAAATTTTTTCCCCTCCGAAAATAAAAATCTCTCCTTGTCCGCCAGAACCTTGACGAAGGCGGTTCTCTTCCAATTCAGTTGCAATCCGTATTCCCTCATCGAGCGAGTGGACAACTTCCCCACCTTCTACGTGATAAGTCATATCTGAGGTTACAATAATATTTGCTCTTTCAGGAAGAACTCTTCCTATCGCCTCATGTGTCTTTCTTCCCATGATGAGAGGATGTGGAGTCGTGATCTCTTTAACTCTTTTCTGCTCACCGGGAATATTCCAAGGAATTTGTCCGTGATTGCCTATAACATGATTATCAGAAAGAGCAACAATAATACTTATTCGAGGTTTATTCATTAATTTGAAGTTTTATATATGTGTCACTCTGAATCACCAGAATGATATGATGAGTTAAAATCCACCAATGTTGGCAATCTCTGCTTTGATTGCTGGGTAAGGATCATAATTCTTAAGGGTAAAATCTTCTAACGT
>JBDHUU010000043.1:0-7688 GCA_039809285.1 Candidatus Levyibacteriota bacterium | reverse complement strand
GGCGGCTATAACACATAAAGGTAAGTTCTGTTGTGTCATTTGTCTGCAAGAATTCAAAGCACTAGCTGGATTTTCTATAGTTTTCTGAGCGATGAGGTGACCAAAGCCTTTGATACAGGTAATAATTAGGCTTTGCGATTCAGCTTTTGTACACGCAGATTCAACCTTTGCAGGATTATTAGCATAAAGATAGGAGAGATACGTCATTTGGTAGTCATAACAGGCGTCCTTATAGCTAGTTGCTACTGTTGTACATGGCCATAGAGGTTCCTTTGGCGTTACTTTAAATAGATATTCACTTGAAAATTCCATGAATATCCCTCTGTAGCAGTAAGTACGATTCATAGCTGGAAGAAGTGTATCGCAATTAGCCAATGCTTCAGGAAGTTTGTAGTGATAATAGGTTAATAGTCCGTGTCCGATACCGTGAAAACAAGTTAGAGCTATTTGTGAGCTCATTTTTTGACAGTACTTCACAACCTCAGGTAATGAGTCTACACCTTTAGTAGCGATATATTCTTCAATAGCTCCATGGTAGCAGCCAAACGCATAATTTATTGTGCAAGTGTCAAGAGCCTTAAGAGAGTAATCTTGATAAAGCTTGCTGCCTACCAAATGGGCAAGATCATGCAGGTTTGCAATATTAGAAGTATTCTGGAGACTTACCATATAGTTCCAGGCGGCAATTGGTCCTTTCTGACTTAGGATGCTTTTTACTTTGACAATAGCGGTTGTAGTATCTAACTTAGAATCAGTTACGAAGGGAGTTTGAGAATTTGTTACAGAAGAATCTCTTGATCTCTGCCAGATGAGTCCAATAAGGACAATGTTAGATATAACCAGAAATATTCCTAAAATAATCACAATATTTCTCTTGGTAAAAAATTTTTTCATAGCAGATAAGTATTACTTATGGAGTGATATATAGAATACCTACAGGTAAGGTATTCTCATCGCAAAATACTGTATAGATCCCATATCCTTTACTAAAATCAAGTTTGAGTGCGGTAGAAGAATAAGGTTCAATTATCTCTTTATGATTTGAACCAGTTAGAATCGTATGTGCTGTACTATCCTCATTTACTACTAATAAATTGGAAGAGCTTGATGCAGTAACTACAGAAGGTGAAAGCCTACAGCCTGTAATGGATGCTTGTTTTGTCTTCTTAGCAAGTTTTTGCAAATACTTTCTATATGCTGCTCGTTCCGATTCTGGTGCATCCTTAGGATACTTAGCTAAGATTTCTGAAAGTGGAGGGAACTGTTCATACTTATTGTTAGTGGCGACCTCTGTTGTTTTTATAGGCTGAGTATTATGTGTTATTTTATCTCTTGAAAAGAAATGCCCTACAAGCACTAAAGCTAGCACGAAGAAGATAATGAATTTACCGGAAGCATATTTTTTCATATGAAGTTGTATACACTATTTTTCAGGTGAATAAATATATCCCTGCACGTTATTTGATGTGTCACACTTAATTGTAGTAATCTCAGGAAGAGCCAATCTTTCGGTTGCTATGAAGGTAGAATTAGATGAAACTTGATAGGTTTTATTCTTAACAAAGATAGTATGAGGAGTAGTATCTTCATTGATAAATTTAAGAGGCTGATTACTATCCCATTTGATAGCAATAGGAGAAATCAAACAATTTTTTTCAATAAAAATACTGCCTGTTTCTCGTGATTGGTCAATAATAAAATCTCGTGATTTTTTATCTTTAGTAAAGTCAGCCTTAATTAATTTGGAGTCAAGAAGAATATCTCGCGAAGTTTGAGGTCCTACACCACCTTTTTCGGAAAAAGTGACAGTCCCATGTGGTGATTTGAAGGTCTTTTGAGATGGATCAGCTGGTTTTGACAAAAGAAAAAAGACGAGTAATAGAATAAGGATTATGAGTATTCCTATAATTCCTTCGAGCGTTCTGTTCATTCCCTTTGAAAAGCTAAACATAGCTATTATATTGTAATATATTTCAGTTTTTTGTATAATAGCATTTATCACTCACATCCGGTTGATGTCCTTGCCAACTTACAACTGACCGGATGGCGGAAAAAGGACACATTATGAAAAATATTACACTTGAAGAATTACTCGAGGCTGGTAGTCATTTTGGTCACCAGGTAACTCGACAAAACCCCAAAGCACGCGACTATATTTTCGAAGCTCGCGACAATGTTCATATTATTGATTTAGCTAAAACAAAAGAAGGCCTAGATGAAGCAGCTGAGTTCGTAAAAGAATTAGCTCAAAAAGGCGGCAACATGATCATACTTGGTGCTAAGCGTCAAGCAGAGCCAGTTGTCCGGGGTGAGGCTCAAAAGGTAAAAGAAGCAGGAATAGACGGACTTTACTTTGTTAGTACTCGTTGGATTGGGGGCATTCTTACTAACTTTCCAGAGGTAAGTAAAAACTTTAAGAGGTTGAAGGACTTAACTAAGTTTATGGATACTCCCTCTGAGAAAGCTAGCTTTACGAAAAAAGAGATTGCTTTAATGGAAAAAGAACGAGCCAAACTTGAGAGTTTTTACTGGGGAGTTCAAGATATGACTAAAGTTCCTGAAGCAGTCTTTATTATAGATACTCACTTAGAAGACTTAGCAGTTAGAGAGGCGATAGCAACTCACGTAAAGACAGTGGGGATTACCGATACGAACGCAGATCCTACTATCATTGATTATCCAATTCCAGCTAATGACGATGCAGTTGGATCAGTTCAGCTCATTGTCTCCCATATTGTCGATGCATTTATCGAAGGACGAAAAAATGCCGGCAAAGAAGAAGCAAAAGCAGAAAAGGCTCAAGAGAAAGAAGTAAAGAAGGAAGCAAAAAAAGAATCTACAAAAACTGAAGAAAAACCAGTAGAGAAAAAAGAAACTAAGAAAAAGACTACAAAAAAGTCTGCATAGGACAAATAGCTACATTATGGCTCAAGCAAATATTGATCTTTTGAAAAAACTCCGCAATGAAACAAGTGCTAGTATCGCTGATTGTCGTGTAGCACTTGAAGAAAATGATAATAACTACGATAAGGCTGTAGCGTGGCTTAAAAAAAGAGGCTTAGAGAAAGCTGAGAAAAAATCAGATCGTGAGACACACCAAGGAATAGTTGAAGCATATATTCATAATGGAGGAAAAGTGGGAAGTCTCATCGTACTTCTTTGTGAGACTGATTTCGTTGCGCGTACTGATGAATTTAAAAATTTAGCAAGAGAAATTGGCATGCAGGTTGCAGCCATGAACCCAGAGTCAGTTGAAGCATTACTAAAGCAGGAATATATTAGGGATAGTTCACACACGATTGAAAGTCTTATTAAAAGTGTTATCGGTAAATTAGGAGAAAATATTACCCTCAAAGAATTTAAACGCTTTGAAATCTAGGGCTCTTTAGTTATACTTAACGCATGGATACTATTAGTGAGCTGCGAGAGCAACTTCAAAAAATCATTGATCTTATCAAGACAGATATTAGTACTATCAGAACAGGAAGAGCAGCTCCAGCTCTTATCGAAAACCTCCAGGTTGTAACATATGGTGGATCCACTAAGCTTCGCATTTTGGAATTAGCTACAGTTGTTGCATCAGATCCTCAGACACTTGTTATCACTCCTTTTGATCAATCCACGCGAGATGATATTAGAAAAGGTATTATGGATTCTGGATCAGGGCTTAACCCTTCAGATGACGGGCACGTACTTCGCATCACTATCCCACCACTTTCCAAGGAAAGGCGGGAGGAGCTTATTAAAATGATGAATCACAAATTAGAAAATGGACGCATCATGGTCCGACAGGCGCGGCATGAAGCAATGACTGCAACTAAAAAACAGCTTGAAGACAAAGAGATTTCTGAAGATGATTTAGCACGTTTTGAAAAAGAGATCCAAAAACTAGTTGATGATTCAATCGAGACAATTGACGCCCTGGGTAAGCAGAAAGAAGCAGATCTTCTTCAAATCTAAATCAATTAAATGATACTGACTATTGTAATTTTCCTCATTATTTTAAGCGCGTTGGTTCTCATCCATGAACTCGGACATTTTCTTGTTGCTAAAAAGCTTAATATTAAAGTCGAGGAATTCGGTTTTGGTCTTCCGCCACGCATTTTTGGAGTAAGAAGAGGTGAGACACTTTACTCAATTAATTGGCTTCCCATTGGTGGATTCGTAAAATTATATGGTGAAGATGATGCTGGAGCTGGGTCAGTAAAGTTAAAAAATAAAAATGAAAAAGTAAAAACAAAAGATCTTAACAGAGCTTTCTTTGCTAGATCTGTTTGGCAGAGGGCAGCAGTTGTCGTTGCAGGAGTTGTTATGAATACATTTCTTGCCGTTATTCTTTTTTATGCGTTTATTCTTCTTGCCGGATTTCGTACAGAACTGCCTCTTCTTAGTAACCACCATTTCTTTGGGGTAAATCAGAGTGTTAGGACAGAAATCACAATTGATGCTGTCGAAAAGAATTCTCCTGCTGCTATAGCAGGAATACCACAAGGAGCACGGGTAACGGCCATAAATAAGCAAAAAGTTGAGGGTGTGGAGGAGTTCACTTCTCAAATAAAAAAGAATGCTGGTAAGGAAGTTGCTATTTCTTATATCGATCCTAAATCACAAAAAGATATTATTAAGACAATAACACCAAGAGTTAATCCGCCTAAAGGTCAAGGAGCATTGGGAGTCAGTCTTTTTGGTCTGCGTACTGCTGTCCTCACGTATGAGACACCAATACAAAAGATATTCTCAGGAATTATTCATCCTGCAAACCTTCTTGTCTATAACTTTGAAATTATTGGACAATTAGCAAAAGCTGCCATTAAAGAACATAATGCAGCTCCTCTGAGCGAGGGAGTCTCTGGACCTGTGGGAATTTACTCTATTGTTGGGACAATAGTTCAAATTCCTGACATGAAAGAAAGAATCCTTGAACTCTTGAATCTGGCCGGAATTTTATCAATATCACTAGCGTTTTTTAATATTCTGCCGATTCCAGCACTTGATGGTGGAAGATTTTTCTTTATTCTCATAGAGGGAATACTAGGGAAGAAAATTAATCCCAAATATGAAGCAGCAGCCCATACAGTTGGTATGGCTATTTTATTACTCCTTATTCTTCTTGTAACCTTTAAAGATATTTTCCAATTCCTCCTCTAACTTTAGTACTTGCTGAGGTAAACGTATTTGATTATACTCCAACTATGGCTGAAGAAACATTACATAGCCTCCCAGATCCAATAGAACTTTCAAAAGAAGCCTGGATTATTTATAAAAAGCGTTTTTGGAATATTATTGGAATTGGTGTTATTGCATTTGTGGCAATGATCCTTATTTTACTCGTAGCAGGAATAATTGGAGCAGTTGGCTACTTTGGTTTGGGAGCAAAATTAAATGTAGGATTTTTCGGGTTTGTAGGATTACTTGGTGTGTTAGTCTTTGTTGGCATAACTGTAATATCGAGTTGGGCAAATGCAGCTGTTTTTCTCTCAATTAGTAAGTGGAAAGGGGAGGCAAAAATTCGTGAGAATATTAACGAAGCTAAGACATTTATCTTACCCTTCTTTCTGACATCTCTTTTAGCTGGACTATTATCTATCGGAGCATTTCTATTTTTTATTATTCCAGCTTTCGTATTTAGTATCTGGTTCTCGATGTGGAAGTTTATTCTTGTTACCGAAAATAAGTCTGGCTTACTAGCCCTTCATACTAGCCGTGAATATGTCAGAGGAAGATTTTGGGGTGTAATATGGAGGATAATTGCTATTCACTTACCACTTATTATAGTAGGGATGTTATTCACCAAAGGAGGAAGAGGAGATGCAATGGCACCTCTCCATGGTATTTACCAAATTATCTCATTGATTCTCGTTCCATTCTTTATGATCTATGATTTTGTTCTTTTTACCCACTTGAAAAAAACAGCTCATACCGTAAGTAAAGAAGTTCCATCTCGAAGTAAACTAGTCTATATATTAGTTCCATTAGTAGGCTATATTTTGATTATTGTTACAGGTATATTAGTCGTTCCAACTGTCATTAAAATGGTTTCATCATTTAGTTCAGGTATTCCCGGAAATGAGACAATGCTTCCAACGCCTAACAATACAGTAAAGCCAAGTACAGCAATCGTTTATGGTTTGACGACTTATTATCTCACCAATAAGAAATTTCCGGAAAATCTTCAAGTACTCAAGTCATCAAAAATTCTCACTACTATACCAAATGACCCGCGGACGGGATTGCCATATAGGTACTCAGTGCTCAAAGATGGGCAGGACTTTAGTCTTTGTACGCCTTCTTCTATAAAACCTGAAAAATGCGTCAGTACTGAGTCCCAAAGTTTTGATCTTTAAGTCTTGAGGATCCCTTCTAATTCTGCTATATATAAGTGACTCTGCTATGTATGATTTAGTTCGTCTATTGCACGAAAAACAATTTGTAACCTACCAAAAAGAGGGAATTAATATAGCTCAAATTTCGACAATGTATGACGGTTTTCGTATAGCCCGTGAACTCCTCTACGACTTGGTCGATAAAAAAACGGTTCTCTATCTATCAGGTGGACGAACTCCCAAAGACCTTTATGAAAATTTAGCTAATGATAAAAAGATTTTGCCAGGCGCTAGTGCCCTTATTGATGAAAGATATGGTATAAAATTCCACAATACAAGTAATGAGAAAATGATTGATGAAAGTGGATTATTGCCATACTTAAGAGAACAAGGTGTACCTTTTTATCCGATACTCCAAGAAAAACAATTAGGTCTTGAGGAGACAGGAAATAATTATGATATGACGCTTCGTTATCTTTTTGCTGGATTTCAAAAAAGGGTAGGAATACTTGGCATTGGGTTAGATGGACATACGGCTGGTATCGCCGGGAATAGGCAGAATTCAGCAGAATTATCTGTGCAAGATTTTCATAACAGGATGTTTGATGATGATCAAAAAAATATGCTGGCATCATCATATGCTGACTTACAAGGAATGTTTAAAGAGCGTGTCAGTATGACCTTCCTCGGTCTTTCAATGATTGATATCTTTATTGTTCTCGTTTTGGGTGAAGATAAAAAAGACGCGCTTGAAAAAGTCTTTAGTGATGGAGGAGAAGAGGAAGTTCCAGGAAGATTTTTCAAAAGACCTGAAATTGCCAGAAGAACGTTACTTATTACTGACCAAAAAGTCTAATAATGTACATCTAATCTAAAATAGAGTAGTATGGTGTATAACCTATGGATTTGATGATGACCCCCTTTGTCCTCGTTATTTTTGGAGCCACGGGAGATCTGACTAATGTCAAATTAATGCCCGCACTCTTTAACCTCTTTAAACAAGGAGTCCTTCCTCAGGATTTTTTTATTTTTGGTTTTTCAAGACGAAATATAAGTGACTCAGAATTCTGTGATCTTTTTTCAAAATATAAAGACGACCCATTATGGGCTGATTTTTCAAAACACCTCCATTATCAGGCAGGTAAGTTTGAAGAAAAGGAAGGATACGAAGAGTTAATCGAAAAATTGGCAAAGGTAGACAAGCAGATGGGAGCGTGTGTAACTCGTTTGTTCTATCTAGCTACTCCGCCAGATAATTATGAGGCGATTCTAGATCAACTTAAGACAACAAAATTAGCAGAAGGATGCGGCCAGGGGAGTAGTAGATGGACCAAAATCATCATTGAAAAACCATTTGGGCGTGAT
>JBDHUU010000042.1:0-7888 GCA_039809285.1 Candidatus Levyibacteriota bacterium | reverse complement strand
GAAGCTTCTCTGAAGAAATAGTGTATTTTGCTGATTCTTTTTTCTCATCTTTAGCAAGCGTATCAATCGTCTCTTTTGCTTTTTCTCCAAAAAATAACAAAGCATTCATTCCAAGCGATGTTGCAAATGACGTATTTCCAACTGTCCCAGCGTGAACTAGTGCAACGTTATGCTCTTTAAGCTTTTGGTGAACTTTCTCAAGCCCCTCAATATCTCCCAAAAGGAGATCCACATTATCAACAGTCATAGAATAAACTGTCCCATTTTCTGATTTAATTCCTGAAACTTTAATACCTCCAGCTTCATATTCTCCTGGACCATCAATGACTACAACGTCATCCTTGATTTTAAGATTTGTTTTGGTTGGACTGCCTATAAGAATTGCCATATTGTAGTTAGCTGTCTTATCATGAGGATTGATATAGGCCGCTGCGTGCTTACCACGGATTTTCAAGGAATTAGTATCCTGAACTGAAATTTCCATGAACCCATACTAGCACATGAAAAAGTGACTGTCCATAACCTACTCATCGAATTATTAGATACGTAAGAAATAGGCGTCTAACACAACCATTTTACCTTGACAATGTGTACTGTTTGGCCTATTATCAGAGTCAACGCTTGCGCCCTCTCCTACTGTCAAAAATCAAGCGTTGTTTCCTGACCTGTATTATCCTCACACATTATGGTCAGATTTTATGAAAGCTGAAAGAATAATCTTATCGCTTATCGCTCTTTTTGTAGGCCTGCTCGTTGCAGGAGGGGCATTTTATATCTACCAAATGACACAGCAAATTCCCCAAGATAAGTCAGACACGATCACTATTAAGTCCCACCCAACTCCTACTCCTAACTCCAACAATTACTTAGTAATAGACTCCCCCAAAGAAGAAGACCTTACCGACAGAAAAACAATAACAATTAGTGGCAAAACCATCCCGGAATCTACCATTATCATTTCAACTGAAAGCGATGATCAGGTTATAAAACCTAGTGCAACCGGAACTTTCAGCGCTACCCAGACGATTGATGACGGCGTCAATATCCTCTCAATTACCTCAATTTTCCCAGATGGAACGGAAAAAACAATCAAGCGTAATATCACCTATACTACAGAGGATTTCTAACTATGAAAAAAAGTATTATTGTTATTCTCCTATTTATTCTTTCTTCCCCTCTCAGCGTCATGGCAGCAACTACTCCAACTCCTAATCCAACATCGGAGAATGTTACCGAAAAGCTTTCAAACCAAATTAATGATCTAAAGGACAAGATAGCCTCACGTGTAGCGCAGCTCAAGTTAGTCGAGAAAAAAGGATTTGTGGGGACAATTAAAGATGCCAGCAGTACACAGCTAACAGTAACTGATATGGCTGGTGAGGAACGTGCAATTGACGTCGATGAAATAACCAAGTTCACATCATCTGGCGATGATTCATTTGGGGTGTCAGATCTTAAAAAAGGAATGAAAGTTAGTGTAATTGGGCTCTATAATAAGGACTCTGAAAGGATGCTTGCACGATTTATTACTACATATAACGTGCCTCTTTACCTAAGCGGTGCAATAAGTGAAGTAGATAAAGCGAACTATACAGTAACGCTTGCGATGAAAGATGGAAAGTCATATTTGGTAGATATTGAAAGTGTCACAAAGACAAATAGTTTTGACAAAGAGAATAATTCCGGAAAATCAGGATTTTCGCAGATTGAAAAAGGCACCCGTGCATTTGTTATTGGTTATCCGGATAAAAAAGAAGCTAATCGAATGGTGGCAACTCGAATTTTACTCTTTCCTACTTTACCTAAAGACCCAAAAATCGTCATAGTACCAAATGCAGTCAATCCAACAACTGCAGTTACCTCAAGCGGCAGCGGTAAAAAGTTAACACCAATTAAATAATTTCATGCGTACAGCGAGCGTTTTAGATTTATTAAAAAGAAAGCAGCTGGATGCCTTGCTTATCTCCTCGCCAAAACATATTACTTATTTGACTTCCTATGGAGGATTTTCGCAAACAGAACGGGACGCATTTCTTCTTATTACTAAAAAGAAGAGTTATCTTTTTAGTAATTCATTATTACGTAATGAAGTTAAACAAAAGATAGAGAAAATAGAAGTCATTGAGCATACTCGAGGTCATCCTTTTGCAAAAAATCTTGCTGAGATTGTAAAAAAAGAAAAAATCGAGAGGATAGGGTTTGAAAGCGATAATGTAACAGTTACTGAATATTTAACACTTACTGAGAATATTTCTAGTCCGTTTATTTCAACAGATCTGAGTTCACTTCGAGTAATTAAACAGAAGCAAGAAATTGAACATATCCGAATGGCTTGTACTATTGCAAAAAAAGCCTACAGTCTGACTCTCAGAAAAATAAAGCCAGGAGTATCAGAAAAAGAGGTGGCAAGTATCTTTGAAATTAACCTCCTCAAGCTTGGTGCTTCACTTTCATTTCCAACAATTGTTGCTTTTGGCAAAAATGCTGCTATTCCCCACCATCATATCGATGACACAACGTTAAAAACAAATGACCTTATCCTTATGGACTTCGGTGCAAAATATAACAACTATTGTTCTGATATGACGAGAACTTTTACTCAAGGTACACCACCTCGTGAACAACTCAAGGCAATTGACGTAGTCAAAATGTCTCAAGATTTAGCAGTCAAATATATTGAAAATACGCTTAAAGAGAAGAAAGATATTTCGGCATCAGAAGTCGATGATATAGCACGTGACTATATTATAGAAAAAGACTTCCCATCCATTCCCCACTCCCTCGGACATGGAATAGGAATTGAGGTGCATGAAGCTCCATCTCTTTCTCCCAACTCAACAGATACATTAGTAGAGGGAATGGTATTTTCTATCGAACCAGGTATTTATATAAATGGAAAATTTGGAGTAAGAGTTGAAGATCTATACACTATCCAAAGTGGTAAATTAGTTAAGCTAAGCAATTAGAAAATTGCTTAAAATAGCTGACTTTATGGTACAATCCAAGTATGTTAATCCAACCATTAAAAGGATTTCGAGACTTCTTACCTCAAGAGGCAAGGAAGAGACAATTTGTCATAAGCACGCTCAAAGACGTGTTTTCTTCTTATGGTTTTGAGCCTTTAGAGACGCCAAGTCTTGAGTATGAAGAAATCCTCACGGGTAAATATGGCGAGGAAGGCGACAAATTAATGTATCGCTTTAAGGATAACGGTGAGCGAAATGTTGCTATGCGCTATGACCAGACAGTTCCCCTCTCTAGAGTTGTTGCACAGTACCAAAATGATCTTCCCTTTCCTTTCAAGAGATATCAAATTCAGCCTGTTTGGAGAGCCGAGAATACACAAAAAGGACGTTTTCGCGAGTTTCTTCAGTGTGATATCGATACAGTCGGGACTACCTCAGTCTTTGCAGACGCTGAAATTTTAGCAATTATCAACGACAGCTTTGAAGCACTCGGCTTTAAAGACTTTACGCTCCTTGTTAATAACCGCAGTATTTTTTCAGATCTTCCTCAGAAAGCAATAATTGCAATTGATAAACTTAAAAAGATCGGACCTGAAGCAGTTAAAAAAGAATTGGAAGGAATTGGAGTTAAAGGAGAAAAGCTTGATGAATTGACTAATGCAAATGTGCCTGAAAGCCTTCAGAAAATTATCGATGCTGCAAAAGAATTTGGGGTTGATGAAAATCGCCTATCATTTGAGCCAACACTCGCCCGAGGTCTTGACTACTATACAGGTATCATTATTGAAGTTGAGGTTAAAGACTACTCTGTAGGATCAGTAGGCGGCGGCGGACGATACGACAATCTTATCGGGATGTTTGCAGGACGACAAATTCCTGCCGTAGGGTTTGCCTTCGGATTTGATCGAATTATAGAAGCAATGAATGAACAAAAGCTTTTCCCAGAAAACTTAACTACAACACAAGTACTAGTTACTATTTTCTCACCTGCATTACTCGATAATTCTATTGAAGTATGCTACAAATTGCGAGCGAGTGGTATAGCAGCAGAGCTCTATCTTGATCCTAATGCTAAGATGGAAAAACAGCTGAAGTATGCTGATCAAAAAGGTATTTTATATGCCATTATTATTGGTGATGAAGAGGCAAAAAATGATAAAGTTACTCTGAAAAATCTCAAAACCCGCTCACAAGATTCTGCATCCATTAGCGATATCGCTAAAGAATTAGCCAAGGCTGCCTAAACTCCGCCTCGTTGAAAAAACTGCTAAACAATGTCACAATTACTACATGCGCCTGTCCAAATACCAATTAGCAGTCCTTGCTCTTATTGGGACGAATGTTATCTGGGGAGCAAGTGTACCCATCTTTAAATGGTCACTGACAGATATCGATCCCTTCACATTCGCATTTGTACGCTTTTTTCTTGCATCTCTTTTTCTGCTCCCTTTTACCATCCACAAACTCAAAATTAATAGACACGATATCATTACCTACTTTGTATTAGCATTTTTTGGCTTTTTTGTTCATATCTCACTCCTTCTCTTTGGTCTTAAGATCTCAAGCGCCATTAACTCTCCCATCATCTCATCAAGTGCTCCGATATTTCTCATACTAGGCTCCTCCTTATTTTTGAAAGAAAGAATCAACCAAAAAGTATTAATGGGAACAATTATTAGCCTTATTGGAGTCTCTATTATTATTCTGCGTCCACTTTTTGACCATGGACTTGATGGAACTATTCTTGGAAATTCTTTCTTCCTTCTCTCAACTATTTCATTTGTAATCTATACCATTCTCCTAAAAGAGCATTCTTTCAGGCATAGCGCTACTACAGTCACTTTTTATCTTTTTGCCTTCTCAACGCTTATCTTTTTGCCTTTTTTCTTATGGGAGTCAAATACTCATAATATTCTCTATCTTCTCGATGCTAAAGCTCTTATCGGTATTATTTTTGGAGCTATCTTTACATCAGGTCTGGGGTATGTATTCTTTAACTTCGCTATTCGCTTCATCAAAGCTAACGAAACAGGAATTTACCTTTATATCGATCCGATTGTCACTGTTTTAATAGCTGTTCCTCTTCTTGGAGAGCATGTAACCCGATCTTTTATTGCTGGGACTATCCTCGTCTTTTTTGGAATTCTAGTCGCTGAGAAAAGGCTCAACTATCATCCCCTTCATCGCCTCCTAGAGAAAAAATCCTAATCCTCTCCATCTCGTCAGTATCCATGACCTTGTCAAATGAGCGTAAATAGGCTATAATTATGTCTATGAAAGCAACTGGACACCCACAATATTTTGATGCTGCTAACGTAGTCTGCGTTTGTGGCAATCGTTTTACCCTTGGATCTACTAAGGAAGTTATTCACGTTGAACTTTGCAATAAATGTCACCCGTTCTATACCGGTGAGCAAAAATTTGTAGATACAGCATCACGCATTCAAAAGTTTGAGACTAAGATGAAGACGGCTCAAGATTACAAGGCAACTCATGTTAAAAAGCAGGAAGAAAAGAAAAAATCAAGTGATGCTCCAAAGTCTCTTCGTGACATGCTCATGGCTTTAAAATAGCTGTATTCCCTGCTATTTAATTCACTTCCTTCCCTCATGATAAATCCTATACAATAAAGCTATGCAAGATTATCGCTATGTCCAAATTGAGGAGTTAGAGAAAAAAATTGAAGAGGCTCGCACTCTCCTATCAGACCCCACTATGACTGAGCTTGCCCAAGAAGAGATCTCAGAACTTGAAGTCCAAAAGCAATCTCTCCTTGAGAGTATCAAACAAAGCCAGGAGAATAGCCAGAATGATGATTTGGATAACCGTAATGTAATTTTGGAAATAAAAGGCGCAGCTGGAGGCGATGAGGCAAGTATTTTTGCCGATGAGCTACTCAGGATGTATATGCGCTTTGCTGAAAGAAAAGGATTTAAAGCAGAATTCTTAGAAGATAAAGTCCTTAAAATATCAGGTAAAGGAGTTTTTAACCTCCTTAAATACGAATCCGGCGTTCACCGAGTGCAGCGCGTACCAAAAACTGAGAAAAAAGGAAGAATTCATACCTCAACAGTTACCGTTTCTGTTCTTCCTGAACTGCAGGATATTGACCTTCATATTAGTCCTGAAGATATTGCATTTGAAGCATTTAGAAGTGGCGGTCACGGAGGCCAAAACGTCAATAAGGTCTCAACAGCAGTCCGCTTAATCCATAAACCTACTGGGCTAACTGTCGTCTCCTCAGCTGAACGTTCCCAAATTCAGAATAGAGAAATTGCTATGACACTTCTTAGGTCCCGCCTTTGGGAAAGGGAAATTGAAAAGCAGCAAAAGGAATATGCTTCACTTAAAGCAACACAGGTAGGACGTGGAATGCGCAATGAAAAAATTAAAACATACAACTTCCCTCAGGACCGGTTAACAGACCATCGTATGGGAAAATCATGGGGGAATTTACCAGTCATTATGGACGGGGCTATTCCCGAAGAATATCCAGAAGACGATTCCATAGCAGAAGAAGCTGAGGAATAAAAATTCTAGCTTAGGTACTCTAAATCTTTCTTCTTATATCTCTCAATCATCTCCAAATCATCATCGGTAAGGAGTATCTTGGCTAAATGATGACCCCCAGCTAGGTGAGGCAAAACTACATAATCAGCACCTGCTTTATACAATTGTTTAGCATCCTCTGCCTCAATGGCGATTACTACTATCTTTGCTCTTTTATTCAAATGAAGTAATCCTTGAATTAATAAGAGGTTATCCTCCAAGTCAGGAACAGTAGAAATAACCATTTTTGCCCGCTCAAACCCTACCCTTTCCTGGATCTCCGGATCTGCGATATCGCCAAATACAGCAGGTGTTTTCTCTGTTTTTAGTTTTTTAATAATGTCAGGGTCAAAATCAACAACGAGGACCTGTTCCTTACTCTGCTTTAAAGCATGCATAATACTTTTTCCCATCTGCTGTCCGCCAATAAGAACGACATGCTTGTCAAAAGCTGTTATCTCATCGACACTTGATACTTCATGCTGATTGCCTCCTTTACGCAGTTCTATAAGAGAAAGCCATGATCCAAGCTTTTTATACAATTTGTTGGTATTCAAAATAGTATAGGTTGAACTAATAAAGGTAATAATACTGACTAAAACAATAATTGTGATGATGGAGTCTGGAATAATTCCTTTGCTCTGTGCTAGAAAAAGGATAATAAGACTAAATTCTGAGACCTGTCCCATGCTTGTCCCAATAAAAAACGATGTACGCTTTCGAAAACCAAGTAATCCGGTAATAGCCATAACGATAAATGGCTTGACAATAACGACAAAGAGACCAAGAACTATCGCAGGCAAAATAGCACTGGAGAAGTTATTAAAGGTCATATCCAGACCTAGCATCACAAAAAAGATAATAAGAAAGAAATCCCGAAGTGATTTCATACGAGCGATAATTTGGTAATTTTCATGAGTATTAGCAAGCGCAAGCCCCGCTAGGAAGCCTCCAATTTCTATGGAAAAGCCAATTGGCTGCCAGGTAACGAGAGCTGTTACTGCAAAAACCCATGCTAAGCTGAAAAGAAAAAGTAATTCGTCAGATTTTGAAAGACTATGGAGAACTTTCGGAAAAACATAACGGCTGAAGAGAAGAATCCAACCAATAAGAACACTTAATTTCAGTGCAATAATTACAATTTGTGAGATGAGATCGTTAACCGATCCTAAATGGAATCCATCCACAAAAATGAGCGTAAGGATAGCAAAAAAATCCTGTACTAATAAAATACCGATAGCCAACTTACCGTGAAGACTCGTCAGATCTTTTTTATCCGATAAAAGCTTGACGATGACAATGGTACTTGAAAACGATAGTGAGACCGCCAAAATAATCGCAACAGAGGCTGAATATCCTAAGAACTGAGCTAT
>JBDHUU010000041.1:0-7957 GCA_039809285.1 Candidatus Levyibacteriota bacterium | reverse complement strand
GATAAATCTGCCTGACAGCAGCCTAAGCATAGGTCATACCCGCTGGGCGACTCATGGCGGTGTGACTGATATCAATGCTCATCCTCATCTCGATTGTTCCAAACAAATTGCAGTTATTCACAACGGGATAATTGAAAATTTTGAAGAGATAAAAGAAGAGCTGATCAAAAAAGGACATACCTTTATCTCCGAAACAGATACTGAGGTGATGCCGCACCTTATTGAAGATTATCTCAAAACTCAGAATTTTGAGTCATCCTTCAGAAGTGCTTTTAATAGACTCGAAGGATTAAATGCTATCGTAGCTGCATACGCTCCATCCACTGAGATTATGGCAGCTAAGACTGGATCGCCTTTAGTAGTGGGAGTCGGTAATGAAGAATTATTTTTAGCCTCTGATGCAGCCGGTATCATACCGTATACGAGAAAATTAATTTTCATTAAAGATGGGGAAATGGTAGTTTTGGGTAATGATTTTCGACTCATCTCACTTGATTCAGGAGATCAGTTAACACCACACATAGAAGAGGTGGATTGGAAAATAGAAGATGTCACTCAAGGAAAATATCCTCACTTTATGCTTAAAGAGATGCATGAGCAGGCGAATATTATGCGTAATATTGCAAGCACCTATGATGATCAAATCAAAGATATGGCGGCAACTATCAATGAGGCATTTGGAACATATTTTATAGGTGCTGGAACAGCCTACCATGCGACATTAGCAGGAACATACCTTTTCTCAAAAATAGCCCACAAGCATGTAAATACCGCACCGGCATCAGAATTTAATTATTTAGAGGATTTCTTAACTGACAAAAGTCTCGTTGTCGCACTTTCTCAATCAGGCGAAACCATTGACGTTATTGAACCATTGAATCGTGCTCAATCTAAAGGAAGTAAGATAGCAGCTTTAGTCAATTCACTTGGTTCGACTATCTATCGTATGGCTGATAGCAAGATTCTTATTGGGGCGGGTCCTGAAAAAGCAGTTGCATCAACGAAGGCGTACATTGCCAAAATGAGTATTCTATTACTCTTGGCTCATACACTAGGTGAAAAACTTGAGGAAGGAAAAAAACATTTATCACTTGCAGCTGATGAGGTAGAAAGATTGTTGAGTGATACAAATAAAGCGCAGCTTGAAGAAATTGTCGAAGTGATAGCTGATTCTGAACATATCTATACAGTAGGACGAGGAGTGTCCTTCCCTACAGCTCTTGAGGCTGCCCTTAAAGTTAAAGAAATAACTTATATCCATACAGAAGGCCTAGCTGGCGGGGAGTTAAAACATGGTCCAATTGCTCTTATTTCTAAAGGTACTCCATGTATTGTTTTTACACCTCACGATGAAACATATTCTTCCATGTTATCGAATGCACGTGAAATAAAAGCTCGTGGAGGTATCATTATTGGAATAGGGGAAAAGAACGAAGAAGTTTTTGATTACTTCATTAAAGTTAATGAGTGTGGTGATGCGACAACTATTGCCCAAATTGTTCCTGTTCAGTATCTAGCTTATGCCCTTGCTGTTAAGAAAAATCTCGATCCTGACAAGCCGCGTAATTTGGCCAAAAGCGTTACGGTAAAATAAGGTAAAATGTAACACGTAGAATATAAAAGTTTTAAGTCTGGTTCTGCTCTTTTACATATGCGAATGGATGAAATGTATATTTTTACATCTGTGGCTTTTTTTATCTGGGCACTGCGCTCGATTTTTTATTGGATTAATCAGTGGCAGAGGTTATCCAGTGGAACGCTTCAAGTACGTTCTCCATTCAAATTTGTAACAAGAACACTTCTTTCTCCATTTTCAGTTATTAGTTGGGTGGGGATTATTTTTGCTTTATATATAACCATTGCTGACCTTCCCTTAATTTACTACGAATCATTTATCTTTTTTATTTTTATTTTTAAAGCGATTTTTACTCTCATTCATTTAGGATCAAGCCGCATACGTCTTCCTAAATTTACTTGGCAGAATAGCATTATTAGTAGCCTTGCAGTATTCTTAACTGCAATTGTAATTGCACTTCCTTTAACTGAGAGGTATTTATGGCTTCTTCTTGTAGATAGAATGCTTTTTCTTTTTGTCGCTTTACCAGTTTTTCTTATCTTATTTCCGAGTGAGATTTTGGATGATGTTCAGTTGCGAAGATCAGGACAATTAGTAAAGCGATATAAAAAAATTAAACCAGTATTTATTCTTGGCGATAATGCTATGGAGACCGCATATTTTATTCAGCAAATAATAAGGAAAAAGAAGAATGTGGTTATTATAGAAAATCCATTTATGCGACCGGGTTTTATCGCGAAATCTATTTTAAAAAATGCCACATCTCAGACAGATTTTATTTTTATTGTTATTCCCAAACTACACTTTGCATCACTTAGTATCATTGCTAGAGTAATTCCGCCTGCATTCATTGTCTTTCTGAGTAAAGATTCTCAGTTATTTCAAAAGACGATGAAAATACTAGACCCCTTCGTCTCTAAAAATACTTCTCTTATTCTTGATCAGAGCCTCCAAGGTATATTAAAAAATAAAAAGAGAAAGAGTTTTCTTTTTAATACAAAAGTTGGCGAACAAAGCCGTGCAGATGCGGTAATTATCTCCCTTACCCAAAAGCGAGATGAGTTATTACTTTCTGTTCTTCTAGATACAAAAGAACTGGTACTAAGAACCCCTGTTATTGGGGAACATCATTCGTTATATCTTTTGCCGAGTTTCCTTTTTGCATATCTGATAGGAATGACAGCTGAAGAACTGGTGTCAGTCCAAAATATCATTAGCCCAATGCCGGGAAGACTTATCGGGCATATACTCCATTCAGGAATTGTGATTATTGATGCTACCAGAGTCAAGCAGATACAAGAAGTACGTGGTTCACTTGAATATCTAAGGATTTATCATAAAAAAAGAATTGTCGTTTTTGGAATTGATGATGAATTAAGTACTGATGAAATTAAGTCTTTGAAGGCTGAGTTGTCTCTTCCCACAGTGATCATTGTTCTCAAACAAAAATATCAGCAGCTTATTAGAAGATTAGTTCGAATTGGGACAGGAAAATCCGAGGTACGATTTGATAATCAGGCTGGAGTTCTTCAGCTTATTTCAGAAGAATTGGTAAAGGGTGATGTTATTCTTCTCTTAGGAGAAGATGCAGGAGAACTTATAGAATCAATCCTGCTTTCTTCAAGAACGATAAAGTAATTTAATTGAACTGTAGCTCTATCAAGAGTATAATACTCTGTATGGCTTCACTCCTTGGGCTTACAATTCTGTCATTTTTTATTAATATCATTCTTTTTGTACCTTTTATAGATTTTTTATATAGAGCCAAACTCCGCCGTCAGCATCAACAGACCAGAGACCTCTTCAATAATAGAACTCCTATCTTTGACAAATTTCACAAATTAAAAGTTGGAACTCCGGTGGGAGGAGGGATATTGGTAATTGTCCTAACTTGCGTTCTTACTATCTGGTCGTATGGAATTCTCAATGTTCCTACCAAACCATGGGAAATGTTTGTTATTTTCTTTTCTATTCTCACCTTTGGCGCATTAGGAATGATTGATGACTGGAAGAAAATCGCAGACATAGGGCAAAAAAATGTCTTCTTTGGTCTCAGGTTTAGACACAAATTTATTATTCAGTGGATACTCGCTCTTATTATAGCAAGTGTATTTTACTTTCAGTTGGGATATTCTTTTATTTATCTTCATGGAATAGGGTTAATTAGTATTGGTGTACTTTTCATTCCATTTGCGGCATTTGTTATCGTTTCATTTGTGAATGCAGTTAACATTTCTGATGGACTGGACGGACTCGCCTCAGGGTTATTAGTTATCTGTCTTGTGGGATTTCTAGCTATTAATTCTCAGCAGATTGATAAATCATTAGGAGTATTTATCTCAATTCTCCTTGGATCTGTTATGGCATTTCTTTACTTTAATATTTATAAAGCAAGGATTTGGTTAGGAGATGTCGGATCGCTCGCATTAGGTGCATCTCTTGCAGTTATCGGACTTTTAACCGGAAAGACAATCACAATTGGTGTTATTGGTGGTGTATTTATTATTGAAATTGCATCGTCTCTTTTCCAGATTCTCAGTAAAAAATATTTAAAAAGAAAAATACTTCCTGCGGCACCCTTCCATCTCTATCTTCAGCAGCGCGGATGGGAAGAGCCAAAGATTGTGATGCGTGCATGGCTTATCGGTATCCTCTTTGCAGTACTTGGTGTATATCTTGCCTTCCTTTCTTAATTAATTCTTTACTCGCAAGCAGCGGTTGTTTCTTATACAATAAAGAAAGACTATGAAGCGGGTCGATCTTATCCTTTTAGCCACTACTCTTTTTCTCACTGTCTTTGGTCTTTTTATGATTTATGACGCCTCATCTGTTATAGCTTTCAGAGACTTTGCAGATAAATATCATTATATTAAAGAGCAGTGCATTAATGCGGTAATAGGTCTTGTTGCCTTAGGTTTTTTTAGCTATTTTGATTACAAGAAGTTATATAACTTTTCAATACTTATCCTCATTGCGGCTGTTGGAATGCTTATAGGTGTATTTTTACCTGGAATTGGAATTTACGCACTTGGAGCACACCGTTGGATTAATTTAGGTATAACTGTTCTGCAGCCTGCTGAATTTGTAAAATTGAGTCTAGCTATATACCTTGCTGCGTGGTTTTCAACTAAAGAGAACGGCAGACTTTTGGCTTTTGGGCTTCTGATGGGTTTTGTCCTGCTATTAATTATGGCTCAGCCAGACATGGGAACAGCATCCATTATTTTATTTGAAGCAATTGTCCTTTACTTCTTATCTGGCGCCAGTATTATGCAGTTTGTTGTAATGATTCCGGTAATTGGAATTGGTGGATTTATTATGGTTCTCCTTGCTCCATACCGCTTAGCTCGTCTGACATCTTTTCTTAGTGTGGGGAGTGATCTTAATAACGCATCATACCATGTCAAACAGATTTTAATTGCACTTGGGTCAGGTGGATTATTTGGCGTAGGAGCTGGAAACTCACTTCAGAAATTTGCGTACCTACCTGAAAATGTGACTGACTCGATCTTTGCTATTATTGCAGAAGAGTTCGGATTCTTAGGATCAGTTGCTCTAATTGCACTCTTTATTGTTGTCATGTGGAGAGGATTTATCATTGCATCAAAAGCTAAAGATAACTTTGGTAGACTGCTTGCCGCGGGGATAATTTGTTTTTTGGGAGTACAGGCTATAATTAATTTGGCTGCTATGACAGCTCTTATCCCATTAACAGGTGTACCATTACCATTTATTTCTTATGGCGGATCAGCTTTAATTGTAGATATGGGAGCTGTGGGAATTTTGTTAAATATTTCCAAACAAGGAAAAACTTCATGAAAATAATCGTTGTCGGTGGACATTTATCACCAGCCTTAGGAGTTATTGATGCATTATCAGAGCAAGATAGTGTAGTATTTATCGGACGAAAATACGCACTGGAAGGAGACAAAACTCCTTCTCTTGAATATGAAGAAATTACTAAGCGTCAAATTCCTTTCAAATCTCTCACAACTGCTCGTATCCAGCGTAGGTTTACATCCAAAACATTTCCATCTCTCGCCAAACTTCCCATTGGGCTTTACCAAGCAGTTACCTATTTACGGGAAGAAAATCCCGATGTGGTATTAAGCTTTGGAGGATACTTGTCACTCCCTGTAGGTTACGCAGCCAAAATGTTAGGTATTCCGCTCGTTATTCATGAACAGACGCTTCAAGCAGGGCTTACTAATAAAGTCTTGGGGAAGATAGCAGATAAAGTCTGTATTTCTTGGGAGACATCTTCTCAGTTTTTCCCAAAAAGTAAAATTGTTGTCACAGGTAACCCATTGAAAGAATTTAAAATAGACAATTTCCCCTTTAGTTTTAAGAAAAATGATTTACTTCTGCCGTTAATTTATATAACAGGTGGAAGTACCGGATCACATGCAATAAACGAACTTGTTAGTGATTCTCTTCCAGAACTTCTGACCAAATATCGTATCATCCATCAGACAGGGGATTCAAGACAATTTAAAGACTACGACAGACTTACAAAAAAGCGTGAAGAACTCCCACTCGAGTTACAAAACAGATATGTTGTTGAAAAATTTATATCCTCAATGAGTATTGGAGGAGTTTTTAAAGAAGCAAATGCAGTAGTGAGCAGATCAGGAATAAATACAGTGAGCGAATTGATGTATTTTGGTAAGCCTGCACTTCTTGTCCCTCTCCCACATGGTCAGCGGAACGAGCAAGCGACCAACGCTCGTTTTCTGCAAAATATTGGACTTGCTATTATTCTTCCCCAAGAGACGGCTACCTCCGCTATTTTTCAAAAATCACTTGAACAGCTCATTAAAAATATGAATGAATATGTATCACATGCAAAAGAAGCACGAAAGATTCTCCACCCTCGTGCGGCGCATGAGATAATCCATGTTATGTCCTATGTGGTCAACAAGAAGAGTTCTCAGAAGAGATAGAAAACAAGTCAATAAAAAGCGTATTCTTCTCCTCAGCCTGCTTTCAGGTGGAGTTGGTATGATCTGTGTTATTCTTGGTATAGTTGTTCTTACCCATGAACCGGCATTTATTAGTCCTTTGCCTTTCTTGCGCTCCCTAGGCCTAGCAACGAGTAGTGACGCAGATAAAAAAGAAATTCAAAACTTTTTAAAGACTCAAAGCATAGACTATAAGGACATCTCCCTTTCTGGAAAAACAACCTATGTGGTGAGAATCAAAGATAACGGAAATGCTTACATAACAACTAATAAAGATGTTTCTGAACAATTATCCTCTTTACAAAGAATCCACTCACGACTTACAATGGAAGGTAAGAAGTTTACGAGGCTTGATCTGCGTTACGACAAGCCTGTTATTGTATTGCAATGAAACAATCACCAAATGAAGGAAAAATAGTTGTCGGAATTGACGTTGGAACCTATAAAATTGTATCCCTTATAGCTAAAGTTGATGACTTCGTAAATATCCTAGGCGTCTCTGAAGTAAAGTCTGCAGGTATTCGAAAAGGACAAATTGTCGACATAGAGGAATCGGTTCATGCGATCAATTCGTCTCTTGAAGCTGCAGAGAGAATGGCAGGATACTCAGCTTCTCATGTCTTTGCCTCAATTGGCGGCAATCAAATCGATAGTCAGAATTCTCGAGGTGTTGTTGCTGTCTCCACACCTCAAGGAGAAATTACCCAAAACGATTTAAGCCGAGTGATTGATGCGGCTAAGGCAATTTCGCTTCCATCTACAAGAGAGATTATCCATGTTCTTCCACGCAACTACATCGTAGATGGTCAGGAGGGTATCAAAGACCCTATTGGTATGTCTGGAGTTAGGCTTGAGGTAGACACTCATATTATTACTGCTAATAGTATTGCTGTTCGTAATTTAGATAAAGCTTTCTCTGAAGTAGGGGTTGATGTAAATAGTTATGTTTTTAATGGTTATGCCAGCTCCCTCTCAGTCCTTTCTGACACAGAGCGAGAATTAGGTGTAGTACTTGTTGATATAGGCGCGGGGACGACAGATATCTCAATTTATACTGAAGGATCTGTTGCATACTCATCAGTTCTGGCGATTGGTGCTCGTCATATAACCAACGATTTAGCGATAGGCCTGCGAATTTCTTTGGAAAGTGCTGAGAAAATTAAGCTATTTCTTTCCCAGCAAGCTGAACGTCGTATCCTCCGACCTGATGATGAAGGGAAGCACGAAAAGCCAAGTGATGAGATAGATCTATCATCACTTAATTTGCCTGAGGAAGTACGTAAGGTCTCATACAAAACGCTCGTTGATGGGATTATCCGTCCGAGAATGAATGAGATATTTACAATGATTGGTATTGAGATCAAAAAGAGTGGTTATGGGGGTCAGACACCAGCTGGTCTTGTCCTTACTGGCGGTGGGG
>JBDHUU010000040.1:0-8039 GCA_039809285.1 Candidatus Levyibacteriota bacterium | reverse complement strand
AGGCTTTACTGATCAGGAAATTTACTACCTCACAAAAGCTATGGTCGAGACTGGCGAACAGCTTCACTTCAAAGGAATTGTTGCAGACAAGCATTCAATTGGCGGTGTACCCGGAACACGAACGACACTCATTGTCGTACCTATTATTGCGGCAGCCGGGTTTCAAATACCTAAATCCTCAAGTCGAGCAATTACCACTCCAGGTGGAACTGCTGATGATATGGAGGTTATTGCGGGAGTGGAATTTACGAAAGAACAAATTTATAAAATTGTTGAAAAGACTAATGGATGTATTGTTTGGGGAGGAAGTGTCAATATCGCACCCGCTGATGATGTCATCATCAAAGTAGAAGAACCTCTCTCTTTTGAAAGTTTTGACAAGATCCTAGTCTCAATTATGGCCAAAAAAATCGCGTTTGGCTCCAACCATGTTGTCATTGATCTTCCTTATGGTGAAATGGTGAAGGTGCATAAAGAAGCAGACGCAGCAGTCCTTAAAGAAAAATTTGAGAAATTAGCCAAACGCTTTGATGTAAAATTACGCGTTCTCATGCATAAAACAGATGAGCCGGCTGGACGCGGTATTGGACCGCTCTTGGAGGTAAAGGAATCTTTACTTGTTCTTGAGCAAGCTGCGAATCGTCCATTTGATCTTGAAGAACGCGCATTAAACCTCTCAGGAACACTCCTCAATCTCTGCCTTGAAGATTCTCCCAAAACGCTTCGTACCCATGTCATGAAGGAATATGGTGGTGGACATGAGTGGGCAAGATCGCTATTATCTACAGGTGCTGCTCATAAAAAAATGCTAGACATTATTAAAGCCCAAGGTGGGGATGCTGACACGAGCAGTAAATCACTTCATCCAGGGAAATACTCCTATCAAGTAATTGCTAAAAAGGACGGCACTGTCAAAAAGATCAATAGCAAAAACGCTACAGTTATTGCTAAAATACTTGGTGCACCCGATAATCATAAAGCAGGAATTTATCTTGATAAAAAAATCGGTGAGAGAGTTACTAAAGGACATGCGCTCTACACGCTCTATACATCATCGGAATATTTACTCAAGGAAGCCAAAGATTCAACGCAGCATTTCCCGCTTCTTTATTATGCGTAAATGCATCGTCTTTCTCAGTATTATCGCTGCCATCCTTATTGGATTTTTTTGGTGGAATCTTAACCTCATGCCGGTTAATGCTCGTGACCATAATGAAGTCATGTTCACGGTAACTCCTGGCGCTGGTATTAAAGCGATAGCTCGTAGCCTTCAGAGTCAGGGTCTTATCCGCAACTCATTTATCTTCACTGTCATGACTCAGCAATCAGGTCTGGATAAAAAGATCCAGGCAGGCGACTTTAGACTTTCCCCTTCTCTTTCGAGTAAAGAGATAGCTACCAGGCTCTCAAAAGGAATTGAAGATATCTGGGTAACAATACCAGAAGGGAAAAGAGCTGAAGAAGTAGCAGACATTCTCAAAGATAAAATTCCAGAATATGATAATTCATGGGAAGATGAGTTAGTAAAACACGAAGGACATCTTTTCCCCGATACCTATCTTATTCCTCATAATGCAAGCATAGAGACTATAATCTCGACTTTAACTTCCACATTTGATGAACGATACAAAGCTGTTACGACTAATAAGACTAACCTTACTCAGGAACAGATTGTCACACTCGCCTCACTTATCGAGAGAGAAGCTCGACATGATCAGGATAGGCCTCTTATCTCAAGTGTTATGCACAACCGACTGGATATCGGTATGCCGCTTCAAATCGATGCTACAGTGCAGTATGCAATAGGAACTGAGGGAGACTGGTGGAAAAAAGATCTCACCTATGATGACCTTAAGGTGAACTCGCCATACAATACGTATGTAGTGACGGGACTACCTCCAGGACCTATCAGTAACCCAGGTCTGAAAGCCCTTCAGGCAGCCGCCAACCCAGCTGATACCGACTATCTCTACTACATTACTGATAAGAATGGTGTAAACCACTATGCCAAGACTGGGGAAGAACACAACGCCAACATCCGCCGATATGGTCTATGAAATTAGGCAAGTACCGTCACTACAAATCTGGAAAACTATATAACGTTATTGGAATTGCTAAGCACTCGGAAACACTCGAAGATCTTGTTGTCTATGAGGCGCTATACGCTAATCCTGAAAACAAACTCTGGGTCAGACCTAAAGTAATGTTTTTAGAAGAAGTCGAAATAAATGGCCAAAACCGCCCTCGTTTTGAATTTATAGAAGAATAATTACTTTCTGCGGATGCCTTTGAAGAGGCGGCGGGATTTTTTCTTAGGTTCTTCTATTTTCTCTCTAACTTCTGTCTCAATTTTCTCTAACTTTTCCTCTATATCTTTTTTTTCTTCTTGAATTTCCTGCTCTAAATGCTCTGTATCTATTTTTTCAATCTTTTCAGGTTCAGGAGCAGCTTCTACTTCAGGTTGTTTTTCCTCTTTTAGTTCCTCAACCTTTTCTTTGACAGCTTCTTCGGCTTTCTTGACCTTTTTAGGCGGCTCGATCTCTTTAACTTCTTCCTTTAGATCTTCACCTACAACTGGCTCCTCCTCAATGATAGTATCGTCTCCAAGTTCTCGTTCAAGAAGTGCGATCAACTCATCTAAATTACTGAATTTCCTTGTACCCTCATTACTGATGACTTTGAGGAGTTTACGGCCTTTTTGGGTAGTAAAAAGAAGTGCGATGAGGATACCAACTAAAATACCTAAAATAAAACCGTGATGGCCAGCATCTTTTTGTTCTTCTATCATAGAGATTATTCCTTGTGGGCTTTTTTGCCTGAGGTTTCCTCATCTTTTGCTAAAAGATTTTTTATGACTTTAGCAACACTCACAACTGATGCAGCTTTAACGCCGGTTGAAAGAGAAGCAAGAGAGGAGATAGGCTTGGAGATGTTCTCAGTTATAGAACTGGCGTGTGAGATGACGTTGTTAGCGTGTTCGATTGTCTTTCGCACTTCTTTAAGAATGAAATAGACTTGAACTCCCAAAACTACCAGGAGAATAGTGAGAACCGAAATGACGACAAAGAGGACTATCTGAACAGAATCTATCATAGAGGATGTATAGACTAGCTTACCCTACCTCATTCTTAGTGTCAAGGACTGGAAGTAACCTCAACACTTCGAGTTACTAGTGACTCTTTGCCAAATTTATTTAGTGCTCGTATTGTGATCTTTGATTTCCCAGGAAAGGTAGCTACAATTTTGGAGAAAGAACCGTCATCTTCAACAGCAACTGGAGCATTATTAACAGTCAGTGTGACATTGGGATCTGTTTTTCCAGTTACTGTTACATCAGACGAGGTAACCTTGCCGTCTTGAGGAGTGTATACTGTTAGAGGAGGGTTAAAGAAAGCCGCTCTATATTGATAAAAAAGAAATCCTCCTAAGAGAATAAGGATTAGGACAACAGGAATAATAGCTTGCGATATTTTCAAGCTCCTTTTTGGCAGGGGATCGTCTTTCGCGAAGCTGGATGGGAGGACTTTATAGACTTTCTCCTCATCAAATTCACGCCTGAAGAGCGCTAGTGTCTCCTTTTTAGGAAGACCTAAATACTGAGCATAATTCTGAACAAAACCTAAAGCATACGAACTTGACGGAAGCTTATTGTACTCACCTTTCTCAATCGCACTCAAAAATGATACACGAATTTTAGTTGCTTGAGCTGCATCTTCAAGAGACAGTCCCTTTTTCAAGCGTTCTTCTTTTAATCGTTGTCCAATTCTAATCATAAGAAAATGTAAAAATTAAAATAAAAGTTACATACTAAATTTACGTTTTAGAATATATGTTTTAACTTTTATTGCTGCTGATCGGCGGACAGGAATTCTTCTGCATTACGTACAAGAACATCTCTTGGCTTTGATCCTTCTGCTGGTCCTACTATTCCTGCCTCTTCCAACTGATCAAGTATACGCGCAGCACGAGAGTAGCCAATTTGCATTTTACGCTGAAGGAAAGACGCAGAAGCAGTATCAAATTGGCAAACAAGCCTTACTACTTCTTCAAACATCGCATCTTTACCACTATCCCCCCCTCCAGCTACTCCCCCGCCCTTACCTTTAAGAGGTAGCGGCTGATTAATAACTTCCTCTGTATACTCGACAGGATAGTTATTACTCTTTAAGAAATCAACTAACTTCTTTACTTCTTTTTCTGAAACATATGCTCCCTGAATACGAGTAGGTTTTGCAGACTCAGGTGGAACATACAGCATATCTCCCCGTCCTAAAAGCTTCTCAGCTCCAGGTCCATCGATGATAACACGTGAATCAATCATTGATGACACGTTGAATGCAATTCTGCATGGTACGTTCGCTTTAATAAGACCCGTAATGACATTAACAGATGGACGCTGTGTGGCAATGACTAAGTGGATTCCAGTTGCACGAGCCATCTGAGCAAGGCGTGCAATCGCATCTTCTACTTCAACTGGCGCAAACATCATTAAATCTGCCAACTCGTCGATAACAATAACGATATAGGGAAGAGCTTGAAATCCTGAAAGTTCGTTGTAACCTTCGATATTACGAACTCCGCGCTCTGAGAATAGTTTGTATCTGCGATCCATTTCACTCATACTCCATTTCAAAGCAGAAAGGATCTTCTCTGGCTCCACAATAACTGGAGTAAGGAGATGAGGAATGCCATTGTAAGATGTGAACTCTACTCTCTTAGGATCAACCATGATCAATTTAACTTCTTGTGGAGAAGCTCTGAAAAGAATTGAGCAGATAAAGGAATTTACCAAGACTGATTTTCCTGAACCAGTCGTACCAGCCACTAGAACGTGCGGCATCTTAGTAATATCTGCTATCACAGGATTGCCTGATACATCCAGTCCCATTGATACAGCGAGCTTTGATTTGTTTTTTTGCATCGTACTGGATGCAAGCATCGTACGGAGAGTTACTACTTCCAAAGACCTATTAGGAATTTCAATTCCTACCAAGTTGCGTCCAGGAATAGGCGCTTCAATACGGATTTGACCTGTTGGCGCCTCAGTCGCTAAGGCCAAGTCATTAGCCAAGGCAGTAATTTTACTAACTTTAGTTCCTAAAGCTAATTCCAATGCATATTGGGTAACAGCGGGTCCTAAATTGACCTCTGCTACTCGTGCATCTACTCCGAAGCTCTGAAGAGTCTCTTCTATCTTGCGGGCGATTTTATTGATATCTCCTCGCTCTGCTTTGGCACCAGGGGACTCATTTAAAAGAGAAAGTGACGGATACTCCCATATTCCTCCTCCTGTCTCGCCTAAGACATTAGTTACCAATTTGGCTGAAATAAGTTCTTCTGGCTCAGGTTCTTTTTTATTAACAACTGGCGCAGCATTTTTCGAATTTGCAGCTACATCTTTTTGCCCGCCTTTAATCTGGATTGGCTTAGATCTATCGAGCGCTGATTTATCATCCTTATTTCCTCGAGAGAACAGACTCGTGGGGACAAGCCGATGTGAATTTTCAGAAAGGGCTGTAAGACCTTGTACCATCTCGTCAACTGATGTATCAAAGAAGACAATTATTCCGATAACTACTCCTGCCACGAAGACAAGGTCTGCGCCGACTGTTGTTAATATTTCCTGAAGAATCCGGAACATACCCGATCCTACAGTACCACTTCGAGTTACTCCCACAACTGAGATGAAAAAGACTAAGTACCCAAAAGCTACATTAATCTTAGAAAGGAAGAACTTCTTTAGGTGTAAAAATAAGAAAGCGAAGAAAAAAGGGACAAAAGGGAAGAGAAAAGCTGCACCGCCAAATTTATCTCGTAACATTTGGTTGATCTTTTGCGATGATTCCCCATTCTGCAGATAAGACATGAAAAGAAGACCAGTTAACAAAAAAAATCCAATCGCAAAAAGCGTATAAACTGTATTTGTCTTTAATTTTAATTTCCCACCACGTTTTTTGTAAGATCCCCGTTTTGACTTCATAGACTTATTTATAGGAGCTCAAAAAGCATAGCATAAAAAGTCACTTCTTGCATAGCTCAGGTAGCTTTAAACTTCAATGACGATCGGAAGAACGAGCGGACGTCGGCGGAGCTTACTGTATATATGCTTACTTGCTACTTCTTCAATTTGACGTCTTACATGCACCCAATTTGTTACTCTTCCTCGCTTTTTTGAAAGAAGCCCTTTAAGCTCACGCGTTAATGACACGATTAATGTATCAGTGTCTTTGGGCAGAAGTCCTCGTGCAATAATATCTGGCGTATTAACTAATTGACCATCAGCTGCCGATACCTCGACCATAAGAATAACAATTCCATCTTTAGCCAACTTCTCTCTATCCCTAAGGACAAATCCCTCAACTTCTTCTCCCGATAACTGATCTACGTAGACATTTTTAGTAGCAATTTTGCGACCATATTTGTAATTGCCTGTTGTAAATATGACTTCTTGCCCATTCTCAAGGACAAGTACCTGTTTGTCGGTATAATTCATTTTTTTAGCTAAATCTTTGTAATACACAAGGTGCTTATAATTTCCACTAATTGGTATCACATATCGGGATTTAATAAGAGACATCATCAGCAAATGATCCTGTTGTGACCCGTGACCTGAGACATGGAGCAACTCTCCTGGTTGAGATGTAAATGCTCTTGCTCCTGTTTTGACGATAGTGTCAATAAGATCACTTACTGCTTCCTCATTGCCTGGAATTGGGTCTGACGAGAAGACGACTCGATCCTTTGAAGTAAGTTTAATATCACGGTGTTCTCCTTCAGCAATACGCGTCATCGCTGAATTTTCCTGTCCCTGACTTCCAGCCACAATCAAAACCATTTGTGAGTCTTGGTAGTTCTTCATGTGCTCAAGTTCTATGATGGTTCCGTCCTCAACCTCCAAATACCCAAGTCTTCTGGCAACATCTGTTACTTTAATAAGAGACCTCCCCACAAAAGCTACCTTTCTCTTTACTTTTTCTGCTGCTTTAAGAATCTGATTAATGCGTGCGACATTTGAAGAATAAGTAGTGACCAATATTTTCCCTCTACAATCTCTGAAAATATCCTCAAAGGTATCCTGAAGCCCAGCTTCAGATGGAGTTTGTCCCGGACGGTCTGAACCAAGTGCATCTGATAGGTGAATGAGTACTCCGTCTTTGGAGGTATCTACAATACTTCTAAAATCCATCCTCTTCCCGTCATAAGGGGTTAAATCCACTTTAAAATCACTGCCATGATACACAGTCCCAACTGGCGATTTTATGACAATATGGGAAGTATCTGGGATTGAATGCGTTACTTGAATAAATTTAACTGAAAATTTCCCAAGCTGTAATGGGCTATCGGTGAAATTGACTGAGTGGATATTCGCAGGTAAATCAAAATCTTTTAATTTGGCATTTGCCAATGCTGCAGTAAAGGGTGTACCAAATACAGGGAATTTAGGTAATTGAGGAAGAATATACGGAAGAGCACCTATATGATCTTCATGGCCATGAGAGAGAAGTAATCCGACAATTTTTTTCTTGGTTTGGAGAAGATACGTAATGTCAGGAAGGAGTAAGTCCACTCCAATTGCTGAAGCGTCAGCAAATCCAATACCGCAATCCACGATGAGGATTTCATCACGGTACTCATACACATACATATTCTTAGTAACATCTTCAATGCCACCTAGAGGAATAAACGACAAGGAGTCTTGAGGATACGTGCTATCTTTTATAGTTTGTTTATTTTTATTATCCACTGGAGCATAGTATACAACTTTTTGTGTTCTCATTTCTTATTTAATCCTACCACGTAGGCAAAAACTCTTTAAGATTCGTATCGGTGACTCTAACAGTTTGTACTTTTCCTTCTACAATTTGACGAGCGACACGCCGACACATTCCCTCAATCGTACGCTCGAGGGAACGAATACCAGAGTCAAACCCTAATGGTCTAATAATTCCAGGCCATACAGTCTCGTCAATAATCAACTGCTGGGAATTCAAGCCTGCTTCAGCTCTGATTTTGTTAAATAAATAGACTTTAGCAATAAT
>JBDHUU010000039.1:0-8054 GCA_039809285.1 Candidatus Levyibacteriota bacterium | reverse complement strand
GATTTGGAACAATTGCTTCTTTATAACGAGCCAGAAGCGGAGCTATGAACATAGAAGAAGTTCTTGCCTGAGCTGCTTTTTCAAGTGAAAGCTTATGAGTAGCAAAGTTCTGCATTTGAACGCGAACGGTACTACCAGAGAAGGAAACCTTTGCTCCTAGTTCTTTCATGATCTCAAGCATGACATAGACATCTGCAATCTCAGGAACATTTTTAATTACTACTTCTTCATCTGTGAGACAAGCAGCTACCAAGGCCTTAAGTGCCGCATTTTTTGCACCGCTTGCCTTCACTTCTCCTTTTAAGATATTTCCGCCTGTTATTACGTACTTCTCCATAGTCTGCATTATACCATTTTGCCTTATTTAAATGACAATAAATCGATTGCCTGATATACATCTCCCGCTCCCATAAAGACAATAACTACCTTATCATTAAGCCGTTCTTTAAGGATTAGCTCGACCACCATCTTGGGGGATGGGATATAAAGACATGCAGGATGACGAGCTGCTAACTTCTGCACTAACAGCTGGGAAGAAATAGAGTTATCTTTGGCTTCTCGTGCTGAGGCAAAAATATCGGTGACAATGACATTATGAGCATCATCAAAGGATTTCACAAAATCGTCAAAAAGCGTCTTGGTCCGGGTATACGTATGCGGCTGAAAAACAGCAACAAGTGTAGATTGAGGGAAACGCTGACGAAGTGATTTGAGAGTCGCTTTAATCTCTGTCGGATGATGGGCATAATCATCAAAGACGTGTGCCCCAGACACTAACTGTCCTCTATACTCAAGGCGTCTTTTAGATCCAGAGTATGAGGCCAGTGCTGTCTTAATTTTCTCAAGAGGCAATCCCGCCTCAAGCGCAAGGATTGCTGCACCTAAGGCATTGAGCGCATTATGTTCACCAGTCACCTGAAGCCTGAACTCTCCTAAATCAATTTCATTTCCCGAAACTTTAAAGAATGTCTGGTTATTAGAGACGTACACTCTCTCAATAACATAATCATTTCGCGGAGAGAGGCCAAAAGTAATTGTTCGGCATGACATTTTTTGGAAGATCTCAGAAACATATTTATTATCACCATTTCCTACAATAACTCCATTTTTAGGAATTTGCAGAGCAAATTCTTCAAACACTTTAACAACACTTTCTACATTCGGAAAAATGTCCGGGTGATCATGCTCGATGTTAGTAAATATAGCAAACATCGGATGCTGCCATAAAAAGCGAGGTTTATGATTGTGCTTTGGTTCGGTCGCATACTCATCCGCTTCAGCTATAAAGTAATTACCATTCCCAAAATGGCCTGGCAAAGACTTTCCAAAACTTCCAGTACCTATAAGGTAGGAAGGGTCAAGATTGTTCTCCATAAATATTGTTGTAAGCATGGCTGTTGTTGTGGTCTTACCGTGAGAACCAGCAATTGAAATGCCAGTAAATTTTTTTCCTAAGATATCACCACGCATAAATTCACCTACTGCTTCTCCCGCAGTTATTACTGGAATTGAGAGTTCACGAGCTCTTAATACTTCAGGATTCTCGTATCCGCCATGAGCACCAGTTGTAATCACTAGTTGAATATCATCTGTGATGTGACGTGAAGAAAAGCCGACAAAAGGCTGAATACCCACCTTTTCAAGCGCTACATCTGTTATGAATCTATCCGCCACATCGCTCCCAGATACCTCAAGCCCTGCTTCTTTAGCAATAATCGCTAAGGGCGTCATACCCACTCCTTTTATTCCTACAAAATGAATTCTGTTTAATTTTTCCATTACTCCTAATTCCTAATTCCTAATTCCTTTAAAGCTTTCTCTACAGCTTCATGATCACTCCATGCTTTTTCACCATGACCTACGTTCATTGACTTTTCGTGCCCCTTTCCTGTAATGATAACGGTATCGCCTTTTTCTGCACTCTTCAAAGCATGATTGATTGCTTGCTGCCTATCCCCTATAAAAATGACATGTTGATTTTTATCTTTCATACCAGATTTTATAGCGTCTGCTATTTTTTCAGGTGGCTCTCCTCTTGGATCTTCAGACGTTAAAATGATGATATCAGAAAACCTACTTGAGACTTCTCCCATTAATGGTCTTTTGCTCACGTCTCTTTTACCGGCACTTCCAAAGACGTGGATTATTCTCCCTGATTCATGGTTGTCTTTTATAGTTTCTAAAATATTTTTGAGAGCATTAGGCGTATGAGCAAAGTCAACAATTACTGTAAAATCCTTATCATAAACAACTTCAATTCTTCCTTCAGGAAGGGTAAAAGAAGAGACTGCGTTTGCCGCCATTTTGGGATCAATTTCTAAGATATCGGCAACAGTTAGTGCCGCTAATATATTTTGTTTATTAAAATTACCCGGCAGATGAGTCTTGAATGGATGATTGGATAGAGTGCTATCAGCGTTATTATGTAATCCATAACTTACCACTTTCTTATTCCTTAAATGCTTGACCATAAATTGGTACGAATCATCATCCCTGTTAATAACAGCAACATCCGCTCTCTCTAATAACTTTGCTTTCGCAAGTATGTAGTTATCCATTGTCTTATGATAATCCAAGTGTTCATGCGAGACATTTGTTAAGACACCGATTCTAAAGGGAATACCATAGACTCTATGCTGATCCAGAGCATGAGAAGTTACCTCCAAAACAATATGAGTTACCCCAACTTTCTTGGCTTTAGCGATGTATGACTGGAGAATCATGCTGTCAGGAGTTGACACATGAAATCCTGTATCATATTTCTTATCTTCGATATAAGCTGCCACTGTTGAGATAAGCGCTGTTTTAAAACCTGAATTTTTAAGGATATGATAAATGAGGCTTGAAGTCGTAGTCTTCCCATCAGTTCCGGTTACCCCAATTATCGTTATATCACGAGAAGGGTTGTTGTACTTATTAACAGCACGAACTGCCTGCAGTAAATGATAGTAATTTTTAGCTGACTGAAGCATTTTGTGTATTATATACCTCTCAAGGCAGAGATTCTATTTCTACCTCAAATGACGCAAAAACGTTAAGATAGTTTGATAATTGGTATAGTAAAGATAGCCGTTAATAAAAATAAGAATCGGAAAAACAAAAGACTTTTCAACGATTCCGCCTGTTCTCATTCTAAAAAAGCTCAGCGGAGGAAAGCCAAACTTGAGAGGGATTGGGAAAAGTAAAGGAACTCCTTCGTGGGTAAAGAAATCCATGATAAGGTGTGAGATCATCCCGATCATAAATGCCCACCAAACAACATGCATATCCACAAGAAGCACTGTTCCCATTAAATTAAGAATAACTCTGGCAATTACTCCGCCCAGAATAAGGCCAATAAGAGAATGGGAGATAAATCTATGACCTCCCATAAGAGGAGAAATAATTTTACCTAGGATACTTCCTCCCCGTATGTCGTGCCATAACTTTGCAGTCGGCTGGTCCAGATCAGGTGCTAGCCCTCCGACCATATTTGCGGTGAACGCTACCAGAGCTGTAGCGAGACTTATCTTGTCTGGAGGGGTAGTGACGAGAACGTATGACAAAGCAGTAAAAGCTGCCAAATCATGCGTACGTCCTGTCATATATATTCAGTATAGCAAAGCTTTTATTGCCAAGGGAATTCGCCTTTACTTACATCAATTCCATGCTTCATGACATGAATAACTTTACTTACTGCTGTAGGGAGAACTCTTCTTTCTGCTTCATGAATTCGTTTTTCCCAATCTTCTTTCGTATCATCTACTCTACGATGTACTTCCTCTTTAAGAATTATTGGTCCGGTATCACATTCATTTCCAGGAAGTACTTGATGAACAGTCACCCCAGATGTCCTTAAGTTGAGAGTAAAGGCTTTATCAATCGCATCCACTCCACGAAGAATTGGCATTTTCCCCCTGGAGGTCGATATTCTATTCCTATCGTCTGATGCCAAAAGCGCTGGATGAAGATTAATAACAGGTATCTCTAACTCCTGCATTTTTTCTAAGAAAGAATCCCCTAAGATGCTCATGTATCCGGCCAGAACAACAGCATCCGGGAGATTTGAGTAAAGCGCGTCGAGGACCTTCTTTTCATACTCAACCCTTTTTAAAGGATTACTGAGTCTGCCCTCAGGAGTAATAGCATAGATAGGCAACTCTGCTTCCATTGCCCTCCTCAGACCAAAAGCTTTTGGATTATTCGATACGACTGAGGCAATCTTTGCATCAAGTGAACCGGTACTGGTCCGATCAATGAGCTCTTGAAGGTTAGTTCCATTCCCTGAAATAAAGACTGATAACTTTGGTCTACCTATCATTTGACGTTCCCTTTGCGGAAATGCTTCCTGCCTGCCATGGACCGGATGTTCTCCGCCCAGACAAAACGTGCACATGTCTTTTTCATTTCTATTAAAAGCTTGCGATATCTCTTCACGAGTAAGAAATGTGGCTGTATCTGAATGCATAATCTCTGCCATATAATTTTCTATTTCTTCATGCGACCTATCTGCTACTTTTGCAGCAGGCAATTCTGAACGGTCATGCATATCTACTCCCAGATCACAGGTATCAACAACCGGTGGAGCAGCTAAGGCTTTATGGACTTCCCGAGCACCTCCTTTACGTAGCTGTTCAGTAATTTTACCTGAGGTTGTGCCTCGAACTGTTGAGTCGTCCTCATCAGCAACTGACATACCATCTAACTCATCGGGAATAATAATATGCTTATTGTTGACAGCATCTCTTCTTCCTTCCTGTCCGGGCATGATAAAGGTCCTTCCCACATAATGACTCGTCCCCACTCCGTGAACGAGACGCTTACCTGAGCGTTCAGCCAGCCCTTCTCCTGCAAGTGATCCTGATGAGGGAGTCGGGACTACGATATCAAAATCGATATGTTTACTTTCCATCCTGTCAGCAAGCAGTTTTCCTGACTCAACCCTACCTGTCTGCACTCTTTGGCCGTTACTAAAAGTCTCGGGACGCTGAAAATAAAAATTTTCAAATGTACAAAATCTTGGTCGTTTTGGTTCCCCGTAAAATAATGAATGGATATTTCCATCTGGAGTGACCGTCATAATCTCTCCTCTCTCAAGCTGCCTTCTATACTCTGCTCCTACCGTGTCAAAAGCCACAGACTCTGAAGCCATCATCACTCCACCACCTGCAAAAGCTCCGACTACAAATGGTCTAATACCGTAGGGATCACGAATACCATGAAGATTGCCATCTTCTGTGAGGGCGACAGCGCTATATGCTCCTTTAATCTTAGGCATTTCATTCTGAAATGTAGCCTCCCATGATGGATACTGTGGTCGTTGTTGAAGAAGGTACGCTGATAGAAGGCGAGTATCTGAAGCGTCCTCTTTAAACTTTTTATAGGTATTTTCACGAAGCCAATCGACATTTGTGAGATTACCGTTATGGGCAAAGCTTATGATAAATCCTTCATTTTCATCTTCATCTTGAATAGGCTGACTATTCTCACCTGAAATCGATCCTTTTGTTCGGTAGCGGGTGTGAGCGATTGCCCTTTTGCTCCCTCCTGCTTCTGCCAACCTTTCATCAGGAATTGCCTGATTAATGAGCCCTATTCCATGATATGTCTTCATTTCACCATTTATGGCAGTAAACCCTGCGCTGTCTTGCCCCCTATGCTGAAGTGCGATGAGAGCACTGCGTACCATTGAAGGAGCTGACTCACTTTTCTCATCGCTCATCCAATCCGGATAGCTCAAACCAACAATTCCACACTTGTCCTGCAGCATTCTTTCATCTTCTGTTCCAACAAGTACTAATTTTTCCATAAAAAAACCCGCCATCGCGGGTTAGATGTTAATGTTAGTTATTATTTTTATCTTGATTGCTTCCAACTAGCATCAACTCCATAATAATCATAGTCCTATATATTGTCAATTGCTAATTAGTGCTCTTAAGAAAAGCGTGTTATAATAAAGAAATGAAAGAGATTGTGACAATTGATGACTTTGCCAAACTCGATTTTCGTGTGGGATATGTTAAAGAAGCAGTACGTAAAGAAGGATCTGAGAAGCTCATTAGACTAAGTGTTGACTTCGGAAAAGAAGGAGTAAGGACTATTTTTACCGCCCTTTATCCGCTGTTTACACCTGAAGAATTTGTTAATAAAAGCTTTATTTTTATCGTGAATTTAGCTCCGAGAAAGATGATGGATGAAGAGTCTCAAGGAATGATTCTTGCTGCTGAAGGAGAGGAAGGAGGAAGACCTGTTCCTCTTATCCCATCAAGTGATACTCCTCCTGGATCCTCTATTAGATAAAATACGAGTTCATAAAGTTATAACTTTAATTCTCCAATTCTTCAAGTTCGGTTGGTGCAATATTAAAATACTCCAGTGCCCTTTTTGCGATATGGAAAAAGGTAGGTGCTGCAGTCTCTGCTCCATAAATAGATTTGGTCGGTCTGTCATAGACTACTAGCATAACAAATTTTGGATCCTCCGCAGGCCCAAATCCTACAAAAGAAGCAATTGTCTGAGTCGGATCATAATGTCCAGCAACAGGGATTTGAGCTGTTCCTGTCTTACCTGCTATACGATAACCTTTAAGCCTTGCAAATTGTGCTTCTCCTTTATTAACAGCATTCACCATTATCTCAGTCATAATCTTTGCAGTCTCTTTGGAGACTGGCTGATTTACTACTTTTGGAGGAATAGAAATCTTTTTTCCATCGGGAGTTTCGATGCTTTCCACCACATGCGGCTCCATTCTCTTTCCGTCATTGGCAAGAGAGCCAACTGCACTCAGAAGTTCAATTGGAGTCACTGATATTCCCTGGCCAAAACTAGAGGTTGCTAAGTCAATTGGGTACCACTCATTGCGAGGACGAATACTGGGAGTAACTTCTCCTTGAAGGTCAATATTAGTCGCTTGACCGAATCCAAATTTATTAATGTATTTGATCATGCGGTCGAGACCCAACTTCTGAGAGACAAAAACCATTCCAGTGTTATCTGATTCCTGAATAACTTTAGTCATCGTTAAATTAGGTTCATATTTATTATTCCATGTCTCAATATCATAGCCCCCAATGGAGACCGGTCCAGAGCAGATAGTGCATCTGGTCTCCGGCTTTACTAAGCCTTCATTAATTGCTGCAGCCATCACTAACGGTTTAAACGTTGATCCAGGCTCATAGGTATCAGTAATAAAGCTATTTTTATAGTCCGTATCTGTGTAATCGTAATAAGACCGCGGGTCAAAGGATGGATATGATGCTAACGCAAGAATACCCCCAGTCTTTGGATCCATCATCGCCGCCATAGCGCCAGTTGCTCCATTAACTTCCATGCCAGTCTTTAACTCATTTTCTAAGACATACTGGAGAACTCGATTAATATGAAGGTTAAGACTCCTGCCGTTCACCTCACCGCTTGCGTTATTTACTTTAGCTAAAATAGGCCTTCCTAAAGCATCATGAATTTGTTTGGCTATTCCTTCTTTTCCTCGAAGCTGCCTATCGTAATACCCTTCAAGTCCAAAATATCCTGTATCGTCTCCGGCATCATCTTTTCCTACAAAGCCTAACAGCTTGGCACCAATTGATGCTTCCGGATAAAATCTTACTGACTTATCATCAAAACCAACACCTGGAAGATCCAAATTCTCAATCGTGGCTTTGGTATCATTATTTACATTTGACTTAAGAGCTACCCAAAATCTATTGAGAGAAAGAAGGGCTGAGATACTCGCTGGATCCTCATCTAAGATGGGCGCAAGCAGATCTGTAGTCTTAATTCTGTCTTTTACTTCCTTAGGGTTAGCAAAGACCTGATAGGTTAATTTATTAGCAGCTAGGGGAAATCCATCCGACGTTCTAATCTCACCTCTAATAGGGTCTAATTTAATTGCTTGGCCGTATTGCGATTCTCCTAGTGCAGACAGCTCCATGGCTTTAACACCTTGCCAATAAAAAAGCCTGCCGCAGATAACTAAAAATGCAAAAGCAAAAGATAGTAGAACAAATCGATATCGCCAGGTCATCATCTTCTAGCAAGTGGAAGCGGTTGAGAGATAACAAGAGTAGACTTTCCTT
>JBDHUU010000038.1:0-8189 GCA_039809285.1 Candidatus Levyibacteriota bacterium | reverse complement strand
TATTGATGGAAGTACTTCCGGAAATAGATTTTATAAGAGTTTTGTCGCCCAAATAGTAGATTCACTTGCAAGTATTGTTCATTTTTAACTGAGTACGTAGCAGACGTCCGTGATAGAATACCCGTAGTGAAAAAGAAACTATATTTTTCTGTTTTAACTTTTCTCTTTCTCTTCTCTTTGCCTACAAAAGCTCTAGCCCAGGAGGCGATTAATTCTTTCCATGTAGATATGACTGCAGAGAAGAATGGGGATCTTAAAGTTTCTGAAAAAATAGAGTATACCTTCGGCAGTGAGTATCGTCACGGTATTTTTCGCTTTATTCCTCTGGTATCACGCGTAGGTGATTTGTATCGGGTAATTGATGTTAAATTTACCGGTGTTCTGCGTGATGGAGAAAAAGAGAAGTACAAAGTTAATAGCTCTGGGGATCAGATTGAAATAAAAATTGGCGATTCCGATAGGACAATTACCGGTCCGCACATTTACGAGATTGATTACACCGTAAAAAATGGCATAGGAAGTAACTATGAGGATCACGATGAGATCTATTGGAATGTGACAGGAAATGGTTGGAGTGTTCCTATCTCCAATGCTTCTATCCTGTTGAAAGATGATTTTAATGTACCCATCCAAAGAGCTGTTTGTTATACCGGTCTTTCCGGTTCGACAGAGAGTAATTGTCAGATAACAATAAAAGGACAGCAAGTAACCTCGTCTGTATCATCTTTAGAGAGCAATGAGGGGCTCACCATTGTTGCAGGATTTCCTGTAGGGACTTTTCCTAAGAGTACACTCCAAAAATCCATGCCTATGGATCCTGATCTCAAAATCTTCTTAATCTTTTACGCGTTACTTTTTATTATTTTGAATTTCATTATTGCGCCATATCTTCTGTACTGGTACATGAGGAAAAGAAATAAAAAAAGATTCGGTCCGCCGGTAGTCAATTTCGATCTGCCTGAGGCACAGGACGGTACCCGAATTAGTCCTTCTGAAGCAGGGACGATAGATAATACGTTACTTGAGAAAGAAGACATTGTCGCAACCATTTTTGACCTAGCGATTAGAAAATATATAAAAATTGAAGGTACTATCAAGAAAACAACGCTTGGTCTTCGGGAGAAGCAGGATTTTATCCTGACTCGTTTAAAAAAGACCGGAGATCTTAATCTTTTTGAGACTCAGCTTTTGGATTCACTGTTTGGCGATAAGAATTCAACAACCCTTAAAGAAGCCAAACTAACCTATACGACTTTCAGCGATCTCGAGACCAAAAATTTCATGATGCTTATTCAAAGAAACTTATTTATCAAAAATCCTAAATCACAAAAGGCTCTTAGTCGAGTCTTTGGCCTCATAACACTTTTTTCAGGAGCTTTTGTCTTAGGGGGGGTACTTTTGTATTTATCTACAAAGTTAAATGGGAGGACACAGGAGGGGGATGAGATGGATTGGAAGTTAGATGGATTAAAGATATTTTTAAAAGCTACCAAGAGGTATGATGTCTGGCAGACCAAGAACTTCATCTTTTTAGAAAAGATGATTCCCTATGCGATGGCATTAGGCGTAATCGATCAATATATGAAAGGGTTGAAAATCTTAAAACCTAATTATTCGCCAAGTTGGTACACAGGTCGCGGCACATTCTATGCAATGTACCCGCTTTTTAATTCAACTGCGAGTAGTAACGTCACGACTACAGCGCCTTCATCCTCGTCAGGATTTAGCGGTGGCTCCTCAGGTGGAGGAGGCGGAGGTGGCGGTGGAGGCTCGTGGTAACAATCTCAATTCTTATTTATGAGAAGAAAGCATTATAGAAAAAGTAGCCCTTCCAGAATCGTCGCCTTAATTAGAGCTAGAGCTACTGATATAATTCCAAAAATGGATGGAAAGCAAAGAACTGATGAGCAGATTCTTTCATCTACCGATCGTATTATTTGGTCTTATAAGGAAGATAATAATCACAAAGTAATCGAAGTAACGACTGTATCATATGTAACTACTATTGAAGGGGAAAATTATACAATCATTTACTATGATAACTGTCATGCTGGGGTTATGCACCGCCATGTTCGTAATTCCATCGCCGATGCTTCAGACTCTCCAATTCTTTTACAGGTAAAAAAGAAAGGGAATCAGAATAATCTTCTAAGTTGGGCAATTAAGGATATAAGGAATCACTGGTACGAATATCGGAAAAAATTTTGTCAAAGAAGTAAAATTAAACTTGATTTTTGATATTGACTGTTGAGTATAAAAGTATTACTGTATTCTTACAGGCAGTTTATGTAATATTCAGGTTTATGGTATACTATCAATCCTAATATGCCTACTAAATTACAAATTGCAAAAAATCTAGAGTTAAGTGAAAGGCTCCTTAATTATTTATCAAATAACCCTCAACAGGTAGCTTATGAAAATGTAAGTTATATAGTAATAACAAAAGCGGATGAGGAATTAAATAAGATAAATTTAAGTATGATTGATTCCTTAGTTAAGGAAGGCAAAAAAGTTGTAAAAGCTCTCGAAACACAAGATAAAACTCTTCCGTGGAAGTTCTCCCAAGTATAAATTTTATACATTTATCTGACTAAGATTTGTCTTCATCTTTTCTTTTACTTTTTTCTTACCGACCTCTTATTTATTGCTCAGCTTAGGAGTTCTACAATTATAAGTATCTAATTAGTATCTTTCAAAGAAAGGAGGGGAAAATCTATGGGTTTAATCGTTACTTTAGTGTTAGCAGGTCTTATCGGATGGATCGCATCTATGATCATGAAGACTGACGGACAGATGGGATGGGTTGCTAATGTACTTGTCGGAATTATTGGAAGTGTCATTGGTACCTATCTTTTTGGATTCATATCACCTGCAACTCCAACTGACAACGGATTAAGTGTTATGGGAATTATCGTTGGTGTAGTGGGTGCGTGTATCGCAATCTTTATCTGGAAGATGATTGCCGGACGCAAAGCTTTATAAATAGCATTAAAAAGCTAAGTTTTCTTTCACAAACTTAGCTTTTTTTGTGAAAGAGATTACTATCTCGGCAGTCCAATAGAGACCTATAGTTGGACATTAAGGTACGCTTCGTGCTATAATTTCGCCACTTGTACTTTAAAAGTTCTACTTAAATAGTGAGTGGCTTTGAGAATTTTTATATTTTCAAAGCTGCTCACTAACTGTGGTGATGCAGGCATATTATTAGAAGGAGCTCAACGTGTCTCCCTATCAATCGAAGGTCTATCAGGGGAAAGTCGTTCCGCATCATAACTACCAGGTTTTGGTAAACGGTGAACGGCTGCGGAATCTCTCTTATCCTTCAGCGGATTCTGAGGATTCAGGATTTGCTTGGGGATATGGGGGAGGCGGACCAAATGCACTCGCTCATTCACTCCTTTTCGATTTCTTCGAAGGCGATGATGAGCTTGATACATCATGGGAATGGGGCAATAAGCCTCCATGGATTCACTTCTGGATGCCATTTCTTGACTGGTTCGTTCGTTCGACTCCACAAGAGTCGGAATGGACGCTGACCGGCGATGAGATCGCTGAGTGGATTGCCACTCTTCCCGAATATGACTTCGCGGCATGGGAGGCATATATCCAACACTACCCGCCAAGCGACTCTCGTTGAGTGATGCTTCGACATCACCACACAAGTAGAACATGACAAGCAAGCCCCGCAAGATGCGGAGAATAAGTCCTCAACTGCTTCATCGATAGCGATGGAGACGGAAAAAGTCCTTATACTCCACCTTTATCCCAAGGGGCTTTTTCCGTGGAGAAGAAGTGACTTGTTTGTCTGCAATACTGATGAAGGTTATAGCCATTGACTGACGCCGCCATGGTGGGAGCATGTTCCACGTCTACTTTGACTGAAGCTATATGTTCCGTCACCGCAAATTGCTGTTGCTCCAGCTGGAACACCATTTGAATAAGCAGGAGAGTGAACTTCATTTCCTGCACTATTTGTGTAGTAGTTATTGTTACTTAATCCTGAGTTAGTAGTTGCAGCAGGAATTGGGGTTGGAGTACTTGTTGGTGATTTATAAATAACCTTTGGCGTTGGAGTTGATGTTGGTCGTGGAGTAGCGGTAGGGGTTGGTGTGTTCGTTGGAAGTGGAGTGGGAGTCGAGATTTCTTGAACAGACGAAGTAGGTACTGCGGTGATGTTGGTATTAAGACCTTTTACTTCGGTAGACTCTGTAGGAGAGGAAAGCAAAGAAGAGGCTCCAATTACGAAAGCCCCGACAATGGCAGCTATAGTAAGATTTCTTTTAGTCACTTAATCTGAGCAGTGAGCGGAGTATACTTCTATAGTTATTAATTATCAAGAGTATTCTTTTTTGCTATAATCTCACGCATGAGTTTAGAAAATAGATCTGAAATATTTCCTCCAAAAGGTCCCTTAGAATTGAGTGAAGATTTTAGAAAGTGTATTGACGCAATTCCTATGAATACCAACCCTATGGGAGATTTCGAATTAGATGCGGGTGAGAGGCCTGGAGAGTATCTTGTCAGAGTTGAAAATGCTTTAAATCCAGAGATAGATACTGAGTCGACAGATATATATGAGAGACGCGCAACGTCTATGCACAAAAAGGCAGTGATGTCTCGAGTCAGATCTCTGGTTGCGCAAGCTCCAATTTCACAAGGCTACAGAGACGCAATTGCTTTTAGGTTTGAAGAATTGTATGTCCAAGGAATAGACGAGGATAGGAAGTATGTCGATGAAGCAGATGATCCTTATTTCCGCTTTGCTGGGCTTATCCAACTCGATGATAGTGAAGGAGTTATAGATCTGTTTTATGAGGATGAGGACGTTAATGAAGAGGAAAAAGGAAGAAGGGAAGCCGATGCGTATAAGCTTACCGTAGGGCAGTATTTCGTAGATCAGGTACTTTATCCTCATTATGAAAATAATGAAAAATTAAAAGAGATCATCATTAATTGGCATAGAAGCTACATTGAAAAATATGGCAAGCCTCCGATAGACTTTGAAATTTAGAATTTCCACTACTTTCTTTCTTGACAATATGAGAAATTTTATCTACTATACGATATATCGCGATATAGCGAATAAAGGAGGTGAAAAATAATGTTTGATAAATCCCATTTTGGTTTTAGGTCATTTGATGATGAAATGCCTTTGGGTCCAAGGTTTGGTCATTGGTTCGGTCACGGAGGTATGGGTCCACATCATTTTTTCAGACGAGGTATCCTCAAATTTGTAATCCTCAGTCTTATTAAAGAGCAGCCACGTCATGGCTATGACATCATCCAGGAGTTAGAAAATAAATTCCATGGAATGTACAGTCCAAGTGCTGGTACGGTCTATCCCATCTTACAGCTTCTTGAGGATCAGGGGTATGTAACGATTGATCAGAAAGATGGTAAGAAAGTCTACTCCGTTACTTCTGATGGAGAAAAGTATCTTGATGAAAATCAGGAAGTACTTGATCGTATGCAATCTCTCCGAAATCACTTTAAAGAGAAGTTCGGACCAGAGGTACATGATCTTAAACGGGAAATTGTGCAAACCATAAAGTTGATTAGACATGGAGCACATAATGGAGCCCTCAAAGATCCAAAGACCTTACAAGAACTCCAGAAAGCTATCTCAGACTTTAGACAAGAAGTCGAGATGCTTTTGAGTAAGCATGAAGAAAAGTAAATTTTCTTTCTTTTACTTCAGGGCTGGTAGTACTGCCAACCCTGTCTAAAGGAAATAGTCAGTGTAATAATTGTCATGTTAAAGTTACGGAGTTGTCCCCGAGTTGTTACGGCAGTGTCAAGTACAAGTTATTAAAACTCCTTATAGTTGTACTTATAGAGAGGACACTCACTATGCTAACGACACTTAATTTAACAAAAGATATTCGTTTACCTCATCTTGAGCTATTTCTTAAATACTGCATTAAGTCTTCAATGGAAGGTAAAGAGATCTTCATATCTACGAGAGAAGGAAAAGATTCACTGACTACTTTGGATGCAAGGAGGGAAGAAGCGTTATGAAGCATCATGCTTACGATCCACCTCCATAGCAATACTGGCTGAGCATTACAAACAGTCAAGCATAAATAAAAGAGGAAGAAATTCCTCTTTTATTTTTTCTTTTTTGGCTTGGGAGCTGGGAGGGCGGAGGCGGTTATAACTGCAATTTGTTTCATGAATTCTCTATCGTCCCATTTGTTTTCACTAATTACCATATAATCCTTTGAACCAGGATAGCAGGGTGCCATTTCTACTTCTGGATAGAACTTCTTTCCTTCATCAGTTGGTTTGATGAATAGTTGATCATCACAGATAAAAGCGATGACCTTACCATCTAAATAGGTTGCGTATTCACCAAACATTTTTTTACTGGTGATCGTGCCAGCAGTTGCCATTTGCTCTGTAATGAAATCAACTGTTGACTGTTTGGAAGCCATAGAAATTATTTTTTATACTTCAGAGCACCGTGGATTTTATGAGGCTTCCCGTGCAGTGTAGAGCCGACAACTACCTGACGTGTTGTTTCATCTAAGATTCCTAATACATCAGTAACATTCGGATTTCTTTCTTGACCTAATACCTCAGATAAAGCATCTAGCATTCTTTGTTGTTCAATACCTCTTTTCATGACGGCAGTTCCTGATGGTTTTACATCTGCATGGTAGGTAGGAATATCTTTAAATACTATTTCATGCATTCCCGGTTCTAGTGTCTGACGTTTTGCAGTTAAAGAAGCTATTGGTTCAAAGATCTTACGTGAAGTACCTTCAGCAGGTATTGAAAAGCGATATCTTTCAAATTCGATTGTCATGCCAGCATTATATGCCAAAAAATGGGAAATGCAAGAGTACTTCTTTATGGAGTGACTTGGGTTGAGGAAAAAGGATAGAGGTCAATTTGCGTTACTTCAGATGCTTTACCACAAGACGGGATCAAAAGAGTGTCTCCCCTGGTTGGTTTGAAAGAGACGGTATCATTACTAGATACTGCATAGGAGATCATGCTGTTAACATCAGTTGCCTGGCTTGAGCATTGGGGTCCATTTGGATAATGGACTAAAGCATAGATTGTTTGATTAGGGGAGAGAGTAAAGGTAGGTGTAGTGGGCTGTCTCTTAGTAACTGTTGTGAAGTTAGTTACAGAATTAGGATAACCAACTGAAAGAATGTTGTTACCGATAACCTGACATGAAGCAGAAGAAATATTCTTAAGCATAATTTGTACATAGGCATTACCAGCCGCGACTTCCTCATCCATTGTTGCTTGCAGCTCTGCAGACGTACAGAAAGTACTTTGTGTAGATGGAGGATTAGTTGTTGGAGTAGGAGATGGAGTTACAGTTACAGGAGTTAATTTTGTTTGATAAAAGAAATAGGAGGCTCCGCCAAGTAGAATAAGAAGTATAATAACTATTACAAGATTTCTCACAGTTTCATTATAGCAGATTAATCAGTAGGTATAGTTTCCTTAGGTAATTTGCTATCCTTTATACAGTGTCCTTGTTATGAAATTAAAGACAGTATTATTTATAAGCTTAGTCCTCTTTGGATTTGTGATCACACTTAGAACTCTTCATGCTGCAGGAGACTTAGTAGCTTGGTGGAAATTTGATGAGACGAGTGGGAGTATCGCTGCTGATTCGTCAGGCAATGGAAATAATGGAACAATTTTAAGTGGTGTGACTCAGTCCACAACGATCAAGGCTCCGATCACTTGCTATGATAATCCTGCAAGTCTGGAGTTTCCCGGTATAAAGGCAGATTATGTCAGTGTGGCCGATGGTGCTGCTTTTCGTCCTACTGATGCGATCACGATTGCACTCTGGATGAGGCCTAATTCTTTACCCACTGCTGGTTATCAGCATTTACTTTCTAAGAGGAATGATTTTGTTACAGCGTATGGATTATGGCTAACAGACGATGGTCATATCTACATGGAGACAAATGATAATAGTGTCCATTCACTCACAAGTAATACAGCCATGACTGCAGACGTCTGGCATTATTTAGTCGTGACATGGGATGGAACAACACAAAAAATTTATATCGATGGGATACTTGATAACTCTGGACCATTGAGTGGTATAACACTCCAATATGGTGGGACACCAAGTAATTATCCACTCAAAATTGGTTCAGGTGATTACAATCTCGGATTTGATGGCTATATTGATGATGTTCGTTTCTACAGCC
>JBDHUU010000037.1:0-8322 GCA_039809285.1 Candidatus Levyibacteriota bacterium | reverse complement strand
AGTTGAGGTATCTTGTTGTCAGTTTTCTTTTTATTTACCCAAAATAACAAACTGAGCATAGTAAATGCCATCCCTGAATAAAGCATAAGTTCTGCTGACTCTGACCATACACCAATAAATGGGTCAATATGTGTTGCCGTGTAGAAGTTATATGCAAAACCTGAAAAAAAGAAAATACTGCAAAACCATGGCGGAATATAGTACGCAATAGGTATTTTTTTAAGCTTGGGAACAAAAGACTGAACAATCCAGGCAGAAGCTCCATAAAGGCCAATTAACATATATGACAAACCTACATAACCTTCAAAGAAGCTGATATTATGTACCGTTATCTCATTTTGGCGGTTAATATGTGTTAATTCTGTTGGAGTTGTTAGGTGTAATATCCGTTGTCCCCATGAAATCTCGTCTCCCGCTATAAATATGAATGCACCTGTGGCAATCAAAAATAGTAAAGCATGAAATTTGCTGCTTTTTACAAAATGTCTTGCTAACCTGAACGCCCAAAAAGCACCAAGAAGCAATATTATAACCTGCGTGTTTTCAATGAAATGATCTTCTTGTGAGAGTTTAGCGAATATATCACGTGGAAACAAAGATATTATAAATGCGACAATAAGATAGGAAATTGAACCAAAAAAGAGTACTTTAGAGTAATTTTTTGCAAACCACTTTTTTGGATGATTAGAAAACCATACAATTGCTGAGAAGATTGATATGTAAAATATCTGTGTATATTGCAAGTAAGTGAGAGAAAAAACATAGTTTGAAGGTGTGAAGTAATCCCATATAGTTAATAAAACTCCCAGAATAAATGTTACTGGTAAAATAAAATAGGTATTTAACTTTGCAATTTTTGTATTCAATAACTGATTTGAAAATATGCGTAAAAAGATTAGTAAAATAATTGACCATACTGCAATTTCTCTTGAGCTAATATGAAAATACGTAAGAGAAGTTGTTCGTGACTTATAGACATCAAGTAAAAGAAATGGAATTATTATTACGTAAAGGAAAGTAAATATATTAGAACTAATTCTTTTCATTATAAATATTATATTAAGCTAGAACGATGTAATCAAATCAAAGATCCTGATTCCTTATAATAATTTAATTTCCGACAGTTATTGTCAATACAAATCTTCTTTTTTGTACAAAAATTAGTATCTAATATTGATCCATTTTGACATAGAAAAAGAGTATTGACGACATCGACATGTAGTATGTTATATTTTCTTCAGACACTAAATGTCGCTTTGTAAAAAGCAACATTTAGTAAAATTAACCAGAAGACACTTGGTTCAGATCCAAGCTAGTCAGGGGAAACGTGGTGAGATTCCACGGCTATGCCGTAACTGTAATGTAGTCTGTACGACTAATAAGCCAGACTGCCTGAGTCTTCTTAATTCTCGAGCAAGGAGCATGAGTTACGTGTAAAAGTAGCTATTTTTGCCACCTCTCGAAGGTGGTTTTTTTATGACAAAAATGACTATGAAAATACAACAAATCAAAAAGAGAGACGGCGATCTGGCTGAATATAACAATAAAAAAATTGTGAATGCTATTTTTGCCGGAATGAAAGTTGTTAAGAATGGGAATAAAGAAAATGCAGCTTACGTAACGCTCCAAGTAGAAAAGGCATTGCTTAAAAAAGCAAAAGCTTCAAAGAAAACTGAATACATTCCAACAGTTGAAGAGATTCAGGACATAGTTGAGGAGATGCTCATGGAAACGGGCTTTCATGATGTCGCTAAAGAATACATTCTCTATCGTGAAAAAAGACGCCTTGAAAGAAAAAGAGATATCTTCAAAAAGAGAGTGAACCTTAAACCCTACGAATACCCAGAACTGGCAGAATATGTTAATGCAATCAGACATTCCTACTGGGTACACACCGAATTTAATTACACCAGCGATGTTCAGGATTTCAAAGTAAATACTAGTAGTCTTGAACGAAATGCTATCAAAAACACGATGCTCGCAATTTCTCAAATTGAGGTTGCAGTAAAAATGTTCTGGGCAGATATTTATAAGAAACTACCAAAACCTGAGATTGCCTCAGTTGGGGTAACCTTTGCTGAAAGTGAAGTCAGACATCAAGACGCTTACTCTCACCTCCTTGAGATTCTTGGTCTTAATAATGAGTTTGAAAAAATATTTGATATTCCAGTCATCAATAACCGTGTGAAATATTTAAGTAACGCCTTGGAGACAGCAAAGAGTGAAGACAATAGAGAATATACCCGCTCTATCCTTCTTTTTTCTCTTTTTATCGAGCATGTCTCTCTTTTCTCTCAGTTCTTAATTATCATGTCATTTAATAAGTACAAAAACATCTTTAAAGGCATTTCAAACGCAGTAGAGGCAACATCAAAAGAAGAACAAATTCATGGCCTCTTTGGCATCGACATCATTAATATCATTAAAGAAGAACATCCTGAATGGTTTAATGAGGAGTTAATTCAAGATATTTATGATTCCTGCCAAAAAGCTTATGAGGCAGAAGATCAAATTGTCGATTGGATCTTTGAAGAAGGAGAATTCGACTTTCTTCCTAAAGAGTTAGTCAAAGAATTTATCAAAAATAGACTTAACAACTCTCTAGCAAGTATCGGTCTTAAAAGGATATTTAGGGTAAATGAGAGACTACTTGAAAAGACCGAATGGTTTAATGATGAAATCATCGCAACCAAGCATAATGATTTCTTTAATAAACGGTCTATCAATTACAACAAACGAAGTAAAAGCGTAACTAGTGATGATCTTTTTTAAATTATGAATAAAACGTCTGCTCCTACAATTGAATGGTTAAACGAAAATAGTCGAAAATTCTTGAGTCGAGGATACTTATCAGAAGGTGTTACCGCTGAAGAGAGAATTCGAACAATTGCTGAAAACGCTGAGAAAATCTTAAAGAAAAAAGGCTTTGCCGATAAGTTCTATGGCTACATGGCTAAAGGCTATTATTCACTTTCTACTCCAGTCTGGGCCAACTTTGGAACAAACAAGGGTCTTCCAATTAGCTGCTTTGCTTCACATATTAGTGACAACATGGCAGACATTCTCTTTACTCATGCAGAAGTAGGAATGTTTAGTAAATATGGTGGTGGGACTGCAGGTTATTTTGGTGATTTACGAGGCCGGGGAGCCGAAATCACCAATAATGGTATCTCATCTGGGGCAGTCCATTTCATAAAGCTCTTTGAGACGCTAGTTGACGTAGTCAGTCAGGGATCGACTCGTCGAGGGCACTTCTCTCCCTATCTACCCATTGAACATCCAGACATAGAAGAATTCTTAGAAATCGGTACTGAAGGTAATCCTATCCAGAAATTAACTCATGGAGTGACAGTTACTGATAAATGGATGCAGGAAATGGTTGATGGCGATGCAAAAAAACGTAAAATCTGGGCTAAAGTACTTCAGAGTCGGGTGGAGATGGGTTATCCCTACATCTTCTTTACGGATAACGTAAATAACTACACTGTAGATGTCTACAAGGATAAAAAGCTACCTATCAGACATAGCAACATGTGTTCTGAAATAATGTTACCTACTAATGATGAATGGTCATTTGTCTGCGACCTTTCTTCACTGAACATACTTCACTATGATGAATGGAAGAATACTGATGCTGTTGAGACTATGGTCTACTTCCTAGATGCTGTTATGGAAGAGTTTATTCAGAAGCTTGAAGCACTACGAGATAGTAAAGAGAAAGATAAGCAGAAAGCATTTTACTTCATGCAAAAAGCATACAACTTCGCGGTCGCAAATAGAGCGTTAGGATTAGGCGTCTTAGGTTGGCATTCATACTTACAGTCGAATATGATTGCTTTTGAAAGCAGAGATGCTAAAAGAAAAAATGTTGAGGTATTTAAATTTATTCAGGAAAGATCCTACGCTGCTTCTCAAGAGATGGCTAAAGAATATGGCGAACCATCCTTACTTAAAGGTTATGGCAGACGTAATGCAACATTAAATGCAATTGCACCAACGACTTCATCAGCTTTTATCCTTGGACAAGTATCACAAAGTATTGAGCCACTTCTTTCTAATTGTTATGTCAAAGATTTGGCCAAAATGAAAGTAACAATCAAAAACCCCTTCCTCGAAAAATTACTTGAAGAAAAAGGTAAGAATACAAAAGAAGTTTGGGAATCTATTAGAAATAAAGATGGCTCAGTACAACATCTGAAGTTCTTATCTGATCATGAAAAAGAAGTCTTTAAAACCTTCTCAGAGATTGATCAAATTGCAGTTATCGACCAAGCAGCTGTCAGGCAACAGTATATCGATCAGGCGCAGTCTCTTAACCTGATGATTAATCCAAGTGTACCGACAAAAGATATTAATGCACTCTATATTTTCGCATGGCAATCAAAGATTAAAACACTTTACTATCAGCACAGTACCAATGCCGCCCAGCAATTTAACCAATCGAAGATGTGTATTGATTATTGTGAGGCTTAATTATGACAAAAACGAAAGCTGTCCTTAAACTTTTTACCTTGCCTTATAAATCTACTTGGGATAGATATGACTGCTTAGTAGAGGTCTATGAGACCTTTACAAATAAAGAACTTAATGATGACTCAACCAAATACAAGCAGGATTACCCAAGTCCTCTTACAACAAATCTATAAGGATGTCCTTGGTGATTTTAAAACTCATCGAGAATTTCTTTGGAAACACCGTGGTGGCTTTGCCCATTACATAAAAAGAGGCTATAAAGAACAGCTTCTTAAGCCTCAAATTTGTAAAGGGACATTCTCTCTGGAGAAGCTCTCATATGCTCTTGATCCTAATCGCGATCTTTTCCTTTTAGATGAAAGCAATCTGGATGTAACGTTATACATGCTCAAAGATAGTTCTGACATGTGGATAGAGACTCCACAGTACTTCTGGATGCGTATAGCAATGGGTATGACTATAATCGCTGATAACCCAACTAAAAGTGCAATAGAAACTTATAATGTGATTTCTACTCTTAAAAAACTAATTAATAAAGAAGCTCTTTCGTCTTCTGGATTGGCAATATAAGTTAATTTCCACCCTAAAGCATCCCCTGGTATAGCGCTTACTACCAGGGGATGCAGTCAAAATTATTCTTTAACTTGCTGAGCTGCTTCTAGACTAGGAAAGACTTCTACTCTAATCGGACGTTTGTGGCGTTCACTTAATGTGTCAAACGTACTAATTGTCTTGCCTCTTATCATAGATGGTTTAATATCCAGTAACCCTTCAACAAATTCAGGGAATGCTGCTGACTCTATAGCACCTTCCTTAGGTGCAATAACAATAGATGTTTCGTCATAAAGTATTCCTTTTTTACCATCATGTCTTGATAATATAGTCTCTCTAACTACTGAGACATCCTCACGTTGACCTAACGCACTTTTTACTGCTTCATACCTAAAACCATTTTCAATATTTGACATAATTACTCACCTCCTTTCAGCGTTTTTCCCACAAAAAAACCTCCGTCTGTGTAGACGAAGGTCATAAATTTACAACAAAGTCCCTCGCCTACATCAGACGAAGGAACAACAAATTACTTGAGAAAAACGACTAAGCATAGATTCATCTTATCATATCAAAATAACTTCTTCAAGATAAATGATCTTAGGGTGAGTAATACTTGACACGAAATGGAAAAACATACTAGAGTATATTCATGGCCAAGAAAAGTACACCAGTCCTCAAAGGTCTAAAACTCAACTGGTGGCAAGTCGGACTATTTAAATTATCCACTGCTTCCTTTGGAATTCTCGCTGCAGTATATTTCACAAGCTTTTTCACTCAATATATCAATATCTTTTGGGTAACTTGTGTGGTACCTGGACTCTATATCGCCTACATCTACTTCAAACAGCGCTAAATCTAAAATACTCTCTCTCCTCTATCTGAAATCAAGTCTCCATTGTTATAGACTTGAAAATGAATTGAACTGATGAATGACGCGTCAATTGGCGGACTCTCTTCAGGATAGAAGGTAAGGCCTCTGAGATTTGAAGGCGAATTTGATGCAATCACAGTAAATCCCCTCTCTGATAGCTTCTGGGCAAATCCACCAATTTGCCCCAAATTACACCCAGACAGTACAATCGTCCCACCCGGCTTTATGGCATCAGTTACAATATTTGACGCTTTACTTGAAAAATCATTATACGTAATAACATCTTCTGGTCTCTCACCTAACCCAATTAAAAATGTGTTAGCGTGTCCATCAACAACAGCAAAGTCTAATTGTCCATGGTCTTTTACTTCTTTGTAAGCCATATATAAAAGCTCATCTCTAGTTGCCACCTCTGCTGCTCGCATTTCATACCCTGCATTCTTTACCTGATTATAAAACCTTTCATAGGTACTGCTTTTATTTGATCTTCGATTAGAATTATTCCAATCATGGAGCGTACCAAGTAAGATGCCTTGAGGTCTATTTGTCTTCTCGTTACGTTGCTCGTACTGATCAAGCAACATTTCCTCTGGATACCACGAAAAGCAATGAATATTGTATTCATCTATTAAATACTTAGTACTGCCTTTAGCCTTTTGTTCAAGACTAACCATAGTTTTAACATGTTCTTTAAGGGTTTGGAGGTGATCAATGTCCACGCTTATAAATTCTTCCGGTAGAGGGAAATAATTGTTACACCACTCACTTACTTTTTCCTCTACGTTAGAATCTATATTTTTCCAGTCGGTGAGAACATGTGAAAAACCTTGAACTATAGAAGGTACTAGGTCACTACGTTTGTCAACGAAAAATTCTCCGAATATCCAATCGTGATCAGTTCTATCGCTAGCTTTTACTATCGCTTCAGCAAAGTGGTTTAGGATAAACTTATCAGTGTCTGGCGTGTTAAGAATTGAAAAGATAGAAACAAATTGATCAATACCATCATAATTATTTTGTTCAAGAAGATTTTCAATGTCTGGTATTTTAGTAGATAAATATTCATGTATACCTTCTAGAGGTTTATCGACTGTCCCACAAGCGTCTACCAGGTTACCAACTAAATTGGTAAATTGAGAATAAGTAATTTCTTCTGGATCTGATTTGGTAACCGATAAAACACTTGAGTGTAATGATCTTAAAATCTCGGCTTCTCTTTCGTCGTAAGGATCCTCTGCCCAATCCAGAAGGTCATCGAGGGTCACTTTCTCTTCTAAAATAGATACTATATCAGTTGCCATCTGCACTACTGGAGATCTTCTTCTCTCCACAGATTCTTGTGGGGCTGATAGTCTCAAAGTTTCCATCTCGTAATTATACTAGATAAAAATCTTATAGTGAATGGGTGAGATAATGTACATTTTAACCTCGATTAAAATAGCTGGTATATGTGATAATATTCTCTTTTATGGAAAGAATACGACCATCTGAAAATGTCGAGGAAGCTTCAAAGGAATCTATAGCTAAAATCGTACAAGAGAGAATAAAACCAGAGTGGATAGAAGGAATTCCTTTTAATGAGCAAATTATAGATACCCCATTAGAAGTTGCGGCTATTACAATAATTAGAGCTGCTCTTGCAGACAGCAACCACACGTTTGGTCCGAGTATGAGTAAGCCAATTGATAATCCTCTTACTGTTTGGGAATATCAAAAACACCGGCTCCAAAGTGACAGCGGGGCAGCGCTTCTCTCATACCCATCAGTCTACTTTGGAGCTTTTAAAAAGGAGGATACCTCTCTTTGGGGTGTTACAATTGAACCTGCTCAACCTAATACGCCTAAAGCAGAGCTTGTAGCAAAACTTTCAGAAGGGTTTAGTGAAGCAGGCTTTCCTCTCACCCCATCAAAGAATGGAAAGTAATTAAATCCCAGTTAGCTTTCTTCTAAATAGCCGTCAAAACTATCTGTATTAATATCTTTACTATTCACACCAAGTGTTAGGATCATTTCACTTGTCGCATCAACCATCATCGGCGGTCCCACAATGTAATGCGCATATTTGCCATTACTAATATCGGGAACTAAGTGCTTTATCTTTTCGCTAGTAAGTCTTCCTTTAACCTTTGTAGAAATATAATGAATAGGCATTTGGAGCTGTTCAGTCCATTCGTCTAGCTCTTTTTTAAAAATAAAATCTTCACTTCGATTGCTATAAATTAACGTAAACTCAGGCTTTATTCCTTTATCGAGTGCTAGCTTAATAATGCTTCGAAAGACTGTCACTCCTATTCCTCCCGCATAAAATATAAGAGGACGATCTAAATAAAACTCATAATGACTTCCGAAATACTTCAGATAGAGGCTGTCTCCAGGAGTGATACTTTCAAGCCTCTTTTTATACGTTGTTATTCCTTTTCTAA